>NZ_JBYCKR010000146.1:0-9387 GCF_057473505.1 Acidithiobacillus sp. TH-A35
TATCTGGGCCTGAGCGCAGAACCGGCCTTACGTGACGCCGCCATCGCCGAGATCCAGCATGGCGGGGTAGGGGCTGGTGCGGCGCCCCTGCTCGGTGGCGAGCGGCGCGCCCATGCGGCGCTGGCAGACGCCCTGGCCGGCTGGCTGGGGGTAGAGGCGGTGCTGCTCTTCGGTAGCGGTTATCTGGCCAATCTGGGGGTCATCTCCACGCTGGTCGGACGCGGTGATCGCGTCTATGCCGACCGTCTCAACCACGCCTCGCTGGTGGATGGGGTGCGCCTCTCCGGTGCGCACCTGCATCGCTACCGGCATGGCGACATTACGCATCTGGCGCAATGGCTGGAACGCGGCGGCCGGGGACGGGCCTGGATCATCACTGACGGGGTGTTCAGCATGGATGGCGATATCGCCCCGCTCCCTGAGCTCGCCACCCTGGCGCAGCAGTATGGCGCAGGGATCATCCTCGACGAAGCCCATGCCTTTGGAGTGCTGGGGACGGAGGGGCAAGGCACTGCCGCGCACTGGAACATGGACATCCACGGGATAGACGTCATCATGGGCACCTTGGGTAAGGCCTTTGGCGTTTACGGCGCCTTCGTGGCGGGGAGTCAGGACGTGGTGGATCTCCTGCGCAATCGCGCCCGCAGCTTCATCTACCATACCGCCCTGCCCTCCGCCTTGGCGGCTGCCGCCCTCGTCGCGCTCGACCTTTTACGGCATGGGGATGCCCGGCGCGAGCGCCTGACACAGTACCGGCAGCAGCTGCGTGCGCAAGTGCCCGACGCCCCCTGGTTGGCCAGCGAGACACCTATTCAGGGCCTCCTGCTGGGCGATGCGCGGCGGGCGCTGACCGTCAGCGCCCAATTGCGCCGTGCCGGCCTTTACTGTCCAGCGGTGCGGCCACCGACGGTGCCTGCCGATAGTGCCCGTCTGCGTATCACCCTCAGTGCGGCACACAGTCACGATGATATCGAGCTTCTGGCTACCGCGCTCCGGGAGGTCTTATGAGCTGGGCGCGTCTGGTCAGTGGTCAGGGGCGCCCGCTGGTGCTGCTCCATGGCTGGGGGATGGAAAGCCGGGTCTTCGCTTCCTGGCGGCCCCTTCTGGATGCGCATTTCACCTGCATCAGCTACGATCTCCCCGGTCACGGGCAGACGCCCTGTGCGCCCTCCGGCCTGGCTTGGTCTGCCAGTCTGGAGCGTCTCCGCCAGATGCTTGCTCAGGAGGCCCCCAAGCCCCTGTTGCTCGGCTGGTCCCTCGGGGGCTTGTTGGCCCTGGGCATCGCCTTGCAGCACCCTGAATTATTGGAGGGACTGGTGCTGGTATCCAGTTCCCCCGCCTTTTGCCAGCGCCCCGACTGGTCTCCGGCCATTCCTGCCGCGACTCTGGAGGATTTCGCGCAACGCCTGCGCGAAGATCCCCAGGGTACCCGGCGGCGCTTCCTCGCCCTGCAAGTGTTGAACGATCCACAAGGTCGCCGCGCTCTGGAAGGCCTCAGCGCCTGGCCCATGCCGGATCAGACCTGTCTTGCCGATGGGCTGCGGCTGCTGCGGGAGGTGGATTTGCGTAGCCAACTGAGGAGACTACCCATGCCGGTGCATATCGTGCATGGGCGACAGGATCGGATCGTGCCCGTCGGTGCCAGCGAATATCTCCACCAGCATCTGACCGGCAGCCGGTTTACCCTCCTGGAACAGGCTGGTCACGTCCCTTTTCTGTCGCATCCGCAAGCCTGTACCCACGCGCTGCTGGAGACCTGGGGATGAGCTCCGGTAACCCGTCCTTCTTCATGGAAAAACGCGCCGTGCGGCGGGCTTTTGAGCAGGCAGCGGCCGCGTATGAAACCAGTGCCGTCTTGCAGGATCAGGTCGGCGCGCAGCTCATTGAGCGACTGGACCTCGTCAAGCTGGAACCCCAATGGATACTCGATATGGGTAGTGGTACCGGCTTGCAAAGCCGCCGTCTCAATCGCCGTTATCCCCGTGCGCGGCTGCTCGCCCTGGATCTGGCGTCAAACATGTTACAGCAGGCGCGGCGTCGCAAAGGCTGGCGTCAGCGTCAGTATTTCTGCCAGGGCGACGCGGAAAATTTGCCACTGGCGACGGCCAGCATCGACCTACTCTACGCCAATATGTCCATTCAGTGGTGCAATGATCTGGATCAGGTGTTACGCGAGTTTGCGCGGGTGCTGCGTCCTGGCGGCCTGCTCATGTTCAGCACCCTCGGTCCGGATACCCTCAAAGAACTGCGTCAGGCCTTTGTGGCGGTGGACGACCAGCCCCATGTCAGTCATTTCATCGACATGCATGATATTGGCGATGCTTTGGTGCGTCAGGGCTACGAAATGCCGGTCCTGGATGTAGAACATTATCAGCTCACCTATGCGGTGGTAGACGATCTCCTGCGGGATCTGCGTAACATCGGTGCCACCAATGCCGCCGCAGGTCGCGCCCGTGGCCTGCTCACTCCCCGGCGTTTACAGGCACTGCGGCAGGCCTACGAGGGTTTTCGCGCCGACGGCCGCCTGCCGGCCACCTATGAAGTCGTCTACGGACATGCCTGGAGCAGCGGACCGCGCGCCCTTCCGCATGCAGACGGCGGTGTAGCTTTTCCCTTGATCCAACGGCATCGCCGCCGGTGACGCAGGAACAGCCCTCGCCGAAGCAGCAAGTGCGTCAGGCGCGCGGACTTTTCATTACCGGTACCGACACGGGTGTCGGCAAAACCGCTGTCACGGCGGCGCTGGCCCGGCTCTGCGCCGGTCACGGCATGCGCGTTGCGGCCCTCAAACCCATTGTCTCTGGGGTCGGAGTCGACGGTACCTGGGAGGACGTGGAAATTTTGCGCGCCGCTAGCCAGCCCCCGCGCAGCATTACCGAAACCAATCTTTACGCCTTCGACCCGCCGCTGGCCCCCCACTGGGCGGCGCAGCGGGCGGGCGTCACCGTGGATCGTGGGCGCGTCGTGGCCTTCGTCCGGGCGCAATCCGTGGCGACGGACTGCGTGCTGGTGGAGGGCGCGGGTGGTTTTCTCGTGCCGTTGGGCGCTGACTGGGGCTTTGCCGAACTGGCCGAGGACCTACATTTCCCGGTGCTGCTGGTGGTGGGTTTGCGGCTGGGAGCCATCAACCACACCCTGCTGAGTGTCGAGGCCATCCGCACACGGGGCCTGTCCTTCGCCGGATGGGTGGCGAACATCTTGAATCCTGCGGTCGCAGAGGGCACCCTGGAGACCTTGCAACAGTGTTTACCGGCGCCTTGCCTGGGGGTGTTGCCCTATATCCCGCACTGGTCCGCCGCTGTTCTGAGTCCTTATCTGTCTCTTCCTGCGTCCTTATATTGATGTTAGACTGATTCCGCATTGCCATAAAAAACAAAAGGCAATCAGCCGCGATGTTGGGGTGAACGGTTCGCTATATCGCGGGAAGGGTCAAGGTATTCTGATGGAGCGTGCGTGTCATGAAATCATTCAAGAGCATATTGCTGTTGGTGGTGACGAACCTGCTGATATTTTTCAGCCTGTCGATCAGTTTTACCATTCTGGTCAATTTTATTCTACCGCTGTTCGGTGTGGACCTGCGTGGCTCGGTGAGCAACGCGGATCTGCTCTGGGCGCTGGTGATCGGTTTTGGCGGCGCCTTTATTTCGCTGCTGATGTCGAAACATCTGGCGCGCGCTGGGCTGCAGATGCAACGCATCGACACACCACAGTCGGCCAAGGAACATTTGGTGTACGACTCGGTCGCACAGCTAGCTAATCGCCTGGGCATCCGCATGCCGGAAGTCTGGGTGTACTGGAATGACGAGGCTAATGCCTTCGCCACCGGACCGGGCCGCAATCATAGCATGGTCGCGGTGAGTAGTGGTCTGGTCAACCTGCTCAGCGACAATGAGGTGCGGGCGGTACTGGCCCATGAAATGGGGCACGTATACAATGGCGATATGGTGAGTACCACCTTACTACAAGGTTTGATGAATACGTTTGTATTCTGGCTGTCCATGCTGGCCGCGCGGCAGTTTGATGACCGGCCCATGATCGCTTTTATGGTGTCCATAGTTTTGCAGATTGGTCTGTCTTTCTTGGCGCTGATTCCCATCACCTGGTTTTCGCGCCGCCGGGAGTTCGCGGCGGATCGTTTTGCTGCCGAGCAGGTGGGCGTGGCCCCGATGGTCTCGGCGCTGCAAAAGCTGCATCAGCAGGCGGAAGCCATGCATGTGGTGCATGACGTGGTGCGCGATCCCATGGCGACAGCCTACATTTCCGGAAGCTGGCGCGGCTGGTTTGCTACGCACCCCAGTCTGGAAGCGCGGGTGGCGGCCCTGCAAGCACTTCAAAACGGGTATAGTTACCGGTAGTTAGTACCGAAATGGGGGATTGGTCTTTGATGCAGGCAGGAGGCAGTGCAGTTGCGCCCTGAAGGCGTACGTCCGGTCCTCCTGCGCAGTCATGACCGGTCAGCCCCTTTTCCCGACCCGGAGCAGGCCGACGGCAACCTGGTCGCCATCGGTGGAGATTTATCCCGGGAGCGCCTGCTCAGTGCCTACGCGCAGGGCATCTTCCCCTGGTTTGGCGAGGAGGACCCCATTCTCTGGTGGTCCCCTGATCCCCGTGCTGTCCTGGAACCTTCGGCGGTACATATTAGCCGCAGTTTACGCAAGTCGGCCTGTAACAGGGACTGGCAATACCACATGGACAGCGACTTTGCCGGTGTCATCGACGCTTGTGCGGAGCCGCGTGCCGGACAGGGTGGTACCTGGATCACTCCTGCGGTGCGTGCCGCCTATCTGGATCTTTTCGCCGCAGGAACAGCGCATTCCATAGAAGTCTACCAGCAGGGCAGCATGGTCGGTGGGCTCTACGGCGTCGCCCTCGGCGGACTCTTTTTTGGAGAGTCCATGTTCAGCCGGGTACCTGATGCCTCCAAGCTGGCCCTTGTCCTCTTGGCGCGTCACCTCCAGCACTGGGGCTTTAGCCTGATCGATACCCAGTTCATCACCCCACATCTGCAAAGCATGGGTGCACGCGAATTGCCGCGCCGCGATTTCTTGCAAGCCCTTGCCGATCTGCGCACCCAACACCCACCAGCCGACTGGAAAATCTCGTCATCTTTGCACGAGATGTTTTAGACATGGCCTTCTATTTGTCTGCTTTGCAGAAATGTCCCTACTTGCCAGATCAGGAAGAACTCCTGGTGCTCAGCGATCCCCGCGAGATGGTGGGCAGCAGCCAATATGACCAACTCTTGCAGAAAGGATTCCGGCGCAATGGGCCGGTGGCCTATCGTCCGATGTGTCCACAATGTGATGCCTGCATTTCCGTGCGTATCCCCGTCGCGGAGTTTCAGCCGGATCGCGGCCAGCGCCGCACCTGGGCGCGGAATCAGGGCATTCAAATACGTGAACAGGTTCCGCAATGGGATGCCGTCCACGCCCGCCTCTTCGCGGAGTATCAGTGCTGGCGGCATCCGGGAGGCGGCATGGATGAGCACGCGGATCGCTTATATCGGGAAATGATTGTGGAAACCGGTGGCGTTGATGCCCGCCTGCTGGTCTTTGAGCAGGATAAACACCCACTAGCGGTGGCATTGGTGGATGTGCTGGACGGCGGTGTGTCTGCAGTTTACACCTTTTACACGCCGGATCTGCCGCAACGCGGCCTGGGTATTTTCGCTATTCTCAGCCAGATTGAATGGACCAGGAAACAGCGCTTGCCCCACCTTTATCTCGGCTACTGGGTCGCCAGCAGCCCAAAAATGGACTATAAAAAGCGCTTTCGGCCTCTGGAAGGCTTTGTAGCGGGTGACTGGCGTCTGCTGTCAGAGGCGTGTAAACGCGAATGAACAACGCAGCCCCGGATATTTTTAACACCTTCTCGCCGTGGACCATGGCGGGAGTGATGGGTCTCCTGGGCAGTGCCTGGGCTTTGTCTGCCTGGCAGCGTCTCGGAGTAGGCAAGGAACTGCTCTGGTCCGCGGCGCGGGCGATGGTCCAATTAGGGATCATGGGGTTTTTGCTGGGCTGGCTGTTCCGCCAGCACCAGCCGTTTTTGCTGGTACTTTTTCTGGTGGCCATGATCCTGATGGCTGGTCGTTTTAATCGTAAGCGTGGTGCCGGTATTCCTCACGCCTACTGGATCGGGGTGGTCAGCATTACTGTGGCGACTACCGTCACCCTCGGTTGGATGCTCCTGTCCGGTTTGGTCTTCTGGCGCGGCGAATCATTGGTCCCCATTGGCGGTATGATTATCGGCAACGCGATGAACGCGGTATCGCTGGCGCTTAACCGCCTGCGCAGCGAGGTGGACCAGCGCGAGGAGTTGTTGCTGGCCATGCTGGCGCTGGGTGCCAATCATCGTCAGGCCATGCGCAACCTGTATAGTATGGTGGTGCGCAGCGCATTGATCCCGACTATCGACAGTTTGAAAAGTGTCGGCATGATTCATATTCCGGGAATTACCGCAGGCATGATTCTGGCGGGCATGGCACCGCTTGCTGCGGTATCCATGCAATTGGTAGTGATGGTGATGTTGACTGCGTCGGTAACCTTGAGCGTCTCCACCGCGGTCCTGCTGGCCGCACCACGCGCTCTGGTTTTTTCTCAACGTATTGAGGGGTAATACGCTAATGGCGGCTTTGGCCGGACGTTTTCGCGGCTTTTTGCCGGTAGTGGTCGATGTGGAAACGTCAGGATTTGATCCTGACCGTAATGCCTTGTTAGAAGTGGCTGCGATTATAATCGGCGGCGAAGTGGGGCAGTTACGGCCGATAGCCACGCACCACTTTCATGTGCAGCCCTTTGCCGGGGCTGTGCTTGACCCGGCAGCATTGGCATTCACTGGTATCGATCCATTTCAGCCGTTGCGCGGCGCGATTTCCGAGGAGGAAGCCTTGCGCGGAGTTTTCAGGCCGGTGCGCACGGCTATAAAGGCAGCTCAATGCCGGCGTGCCATTCTTGTGGGGCACAATGCCTCTTTTGACTTGTCCTTTATCAAGGCAGCAGAAAAGCGGACGGGCGTTAAAAATAACCCTTTTCATCTTTTCAGTACCTTTGACACCGTCAGTCTGGCTGGGTTGGCTTATGGTGAGACCGTGCTGGCCAAGGCCGCTCTGGCCGCAGGTCTGGATTGGGACCACACGCAGGCGCATTCGGCGCTCTATGATGCCCGCCAGACGGCGGAATTATTCTGCCGCATTGTGAATCGCTATGATCTCAACCGGGAGTATCCCTGAAGCACGGTCAACCTGCCGCGCATCTGTTAGAATGTCCGCCGAAATATTTTAAATTGTTATGAGAGGATGTGCTTATGCCTTACCGTCTGCATATTGAACCCAGTGGCCACGAGATGGATTGCGATAGTGATGAAACCATCCTGGAGGCGGCTCTACGGCACGGTTTTAACATCCCCTATAGTTGTCGCAATGGTACCTGTGCGACCTGCAAGGGGCGTATTCTCAGCGGAGAAGTAGATTACGGGAAGGTGGAAGAAAAAACGTTGTCGGCTGCGGAGAAGGAGGCGGGGCTGGCGCTCTTCTGTCAGGCAGTGCCCTTGTCCGACGTGACGATAGAAGTCCGGGAGATCGGCGCCGCCAGGGATATTCAGATCAAAACCCTGCCGTCGCGAGTAGTCAAAATAGTGGATTTGGCACCTGATGTGCGCGCGCTCTTTCTAAAAATTCCTGCTACGGAGCGCCTGCAGTTCCTTCCCGGGCAGTACATCGACATCCTTCTGAAAGATGGCGGCAGGCGGGGTTTTTCCCTCGCCAATATGCCCGGCGACGATGCGCTGCTAGAACTACACATTAAAAAAGTGCCTGGCGGCGCCTTTACCGGGCATGTGTTCGGTACTTTGAAAGAAAAGGACATCCTGCGTTTTGAAGGCCCGTTAGGCACCTTTTTTATTCGTCAGGAATCCACTCGTCCTTTGCTGATGGTCGCCACCGGCACTGGCTTTGCACCTATCAAGAGTATGCTCGAGTCTCTCTTCGCGCAGGGCTCCGTACGTCCGATCCATTTTTATTGGGGTGTACGCCATGCGGAGGATTTTTATTGTCAGGACTTACTGAGTGAATGGCAGTCGCGTCATGACCACTTTCAGGTAACCCGGATAGTATCTCGTCCGGATGCTTCCTGGTCGGGAGCTACCGGTTATGTTACCGCGCAAGTCATTCATGATTTTCCAGACGCGGGCGCAATCGATGCCTATATTTGTGGGCATCCCGATATGGTGTTTTCCTTATCCGACGCTTTACAGGGAGCAGGATTGGATCGAGAACATATTTTTGCCGATGCATTTGTATTTGCCAAAGCAAAAACAAGCTGACATAATTACTATGTTGGTGATTTCGTCCGCCATGGCAACCTAATTTTTAAGGAGTGAATGACTATGGAAGCGCAAGCAAAAAAACGTCACCGCCGTACCTCAGAAGAGCGTCTGGCGGATTTAGAAGAGAAGCAACGCCAGACAGAGATGCGGCTGCGTGAGCAGTTGGCAAAATTCGAACAGCAGAAGCGGAGTTTGCAGGAAAACCCGCGCGCACGTCGTGAGCGTGAAGCGCAACGACGGTCGTTGATGGACCGCATTTCTCGTCTGGTGCCTGATTGGGAGCCTGCGCAGATTCTTGCGGCTGTCGCTGAAGTTCGTGACCGCGTGGGTGATAATGGCCATCTGTTGGGTGAGTTGGATAGCCGTGGAAACGCGCTCATGCAGGAACTGAAGCCCCGTCGCGGCCGTCGTCCCCGTTCCGCGATTTAATCCCCAATCTGAGCGGTTTTTCGCGTACAGAGGCCCCCGAAGCGATGAGCATGCGGGGGCCTTTTGTAATAAGGCATTCCACTAACGCTTTTTGCATCCCCGCCAGCGCGCCAGCGTTGGTACGCGGTGCGCCATGTAAGCGCGGATATACCATGGGGCATTGCGGTTGCGCATCAGTTGGCGGACACGGTGCTGCATGGCGCCCAGCGTCAGTTCCGGTTCCCTGAACTGACCCGCCGCATAGCAATAGCTACAGTAACGGGTGCTATGGTTGCCGTCGGCCTCCGTCCCGCCGCCTTGGGGATCAAACTGCAGCGGCATGCCACAACTCTGGCAGCGGTTTTTCTCAATTTCCAGTTGGCGTATCCATTTTTTCATGGCGAAATTAGACATCCTCCGGTGCTACCAGTTCAAGAGCCTCAATATAGATATGTGCCATACCCAGCAGGAACACCACATTGGGAAGAATAAATACCAGCGCACCCGCCAGGCCAAGCCCCATGCTGAGTCCTGCGTTATATAGGGAGGTGCTTGCTGCCACCGGTTGCGCAAGTATTTCGCCGCTGATGAGTCTCTCGCCCGACAGTGCCCCCAGCATTTGCCAGAACATGTCTGCACTGCGGCTGATTTCATCAG
>NZ_JBYCKR010000147.1:0-3510 GCF_057473505.1 Acidithiobacillus sp. TH-A35
CCCCGTCTTGCCATGATTATTGTCGATGAAGAACATGATCCCTCTTTTAAGCAACAGAACGGCTGGCATTATTCGGCACGGGATCTCGCGATTCAACGCGCGCGCCTGGAAAACGTTCCCATTGTCCTCGGCTCTGCTACACCCTCTCTGGAAAGCCTCTATAACACGCAAAAGGGCCGTTATCGACTCTTAGAGCTGCGTCAACGCGCTACTTCAGCCGATTTACCGAAGATGACCATCGTCCCACTGCGTCGCGAGAATCTGCAGGGTGGCATTTCCTCTACCCTGCTAACGGCGTGTAGGGAAACCTTGGAGGCAGGCAATCAGGTATTACTGTTCCTGAATCGTCGGGGCTACGCCCCGGCAGTACTCTGCCACGATTGTGGCCATGTGGTGCAGTGCCCTCGTTGCAGTGCGCCCATGACCTGGCATCGCCAGCAAGAACGCCTCCGCTGTCATCATTGCAGTCACGAATCGCGCTGGCCACAAGTCTGCCCCGCCTGCCGCAGTGCGGCGCTGATTACCGCCGGACAAGGTACGGAGCAACTGGAGGAGGTACTTCGCCAGCGCTTTCCTCAGACCCCCATTTGGCGCATCGACCGCGACGCACTGCATGGTCGCGATGCCCTCGCTACGGTGGTCGCCAATATTCGCCGGAATCGTGCTGCCATCCTCGTGGGTACCCAAATGCTGGCTAAGGGACATCACTTCCCGGCCGTCACCCTGGTCGGCATTATCAACACGGATCAGGGTCTGTTCAGCGCTGATTTTCGCGCCCCTGAACGACTGTTGCAGACCGTTCTGCAAGTCGCGGGCCGCGCGGGTCGCGCAGAGCGACCCGGCCAGGTACTACTGCAGACCCATCTGCCCGAACATCCTTTACTGCAAAGCCTCGCTCAGGGCGACTACCGCCCTCCGGCCCAGGCGCTCCTGGATGAACGCCGGGCCGCGGGGCTACCGCCCTTTGGAGCCCTCACCCTGCTGCGTGCCGAGGCGCACCAACGGTGCCGGGTAGACGAATTCCTGAGGGCCGCCTGCCAATGCGCACCGCCCGCCCCGGTGGAAATCAGCGGTCCGACGCCGTCGCTCATGGAGCGTCGTGCTGGTTTCGAGCGTGCAGAGCTTTGGATACAAGCACCAAGCCGGGCGCAAATGCAGAAAGCGCTTAAGCTCTGGCTGCCACGCTTTGCCGAGCTTCAGTCCGCCAGAAATGTGCGCTGGATGCTTGATGTGGACCCCTTACTGATTACCTGAATGCTAAAGATCTGGTCAGGCATATAAACTTGCATCGGACTGTAGATATGTTATCCTTGGCGACGGTCAGTTGGGCCATCTTTGATTAATTTGGGGTGTAAAATGGCGGTTGGTACAGTGAAGTGGTTCAATGACAGCAAGGGGTTTGGGTTCATTACGCCGGAAGATGGCAAGGAAGATGTATTCGTGCATCATTCCGCTATTGAAGGTACGGGGTTCAAGACCCTGGCCGAAGGCGAGCGCGTCAATTTTGAAGTGACTCGTGGCCCGAAGGGTTTGCAGGCCGAGAAGGTCCGCCGGGCTTAATTAAGCCCAACGGGTGGCTCTCTCAGCCATCCGTCTCCCCCTGCGGGGAAAAATAACTTTACCGGTCTGGCTTTCGCGATTCCGGTTTTCTTTTGCCCGGCTAGCGCGCGGGTTTCTTCCGCTTTGCTGCACCAGCGCTACGCTCCTTCGATTTATACTCACTTTTTGCCGGCTTGGCAGAGAGTATCTTGCGCGGTACCTGCGGCTCCTCACGGGCGGCCGGACGTGGCTTGGCAGATGCACGTCCCACAGGCGCACCAGCATCGGTCGGAGCGATCTGCAAAGGCCTTCCAGAGACCCACACCTTTTGCAGATGCTGCAAAACCGACGGCTGTATATCTGCGGGAAGCTCGACAGTGGTATGCTCCGCGTTAATCTGTACCTTGCGAATATTGCGGCTGGGTATCCCGGCCTCATTAGCGATCGCGCCGACAATATTTTTGACTTGTGCACCATGGCTTTCACCCACATCCAGACGGAAGCGGCGCATAGGCACATCCTCCCCTCCCGATGCGGCACTACCACGCGGCGGCCGTGCGCCCCGATCATCTTCAGAGCGACGACGTGATGAGGGCGGACGGCCCGAACTGGCGGAGTCGCTGCGCATCGGCTTGGATACTGCGGCCTCGACGGGGACCAGGGGACGCTCTTTTTGCACCATGTAAGCCAGTGCCGCCGCGATCTCCCCTAAACCTACGTCCTTTTCCTGCTGGTAATCCGCAATAAGGGATTCAAAAACCGCAAGATCCTGACTATTCAACACTTCCGACAACTGGTCCTTGAACTGGCTCATCCGCCGATCCGCAACATCTTCTATGCTGGGCAGATGCATGGCCGTAATCGTCTGGCCCGTCGCCCGCTCTATGGCGTGCAGCAAGTGGCGTTCGCGCGGCGCGACGAAGAGAATAGCGTCCCCTGTACGCCCAGCACGCCCGGTGCGGCCAATGCGGTGGACGTAAGCCTCGGTGTCATTAGGAATGTCATAATTGATTACATGGGTGATCCGTTCGACATCCAAGCCGCGGGCTGCCACGTCGGTCGCAACAACAATGTCCAGCGTCCCCGCTTTCAGGCGCTCAATGGTCTGTTCGCGCAGCGCCTGACTGAGATCGCCATTGAGGGCGCCACAGGCATAGCCGCGCGCTTCCAGGCGCTCCGCCAGTTCTACCGTCGCTGTTTTGGTGCGCACAAAAACCAGCCAGGCGTTACTCTCCTCTACTTCCAAAATACGGGTAAGGGCATCCAGCTTGTGGGTACCGCTGACTTGCCAATAGCGCTGGCGAATGGCGGCCACCGTAGTCGTCGCCGATTTAACACGGATTTCCAAGGGATCGCGCAAATAGGTTTTGGCGATGCGACGGATGGCGTCTGGCATCGTCGCGGAAAAGAGTGCCACCTGCCGGCCATCGGGCGTGTGTTTGAGTATATCCTCCACCGCATCAATGAAGCCCATGCGCAGCATTTCGTCTGCTTCATCCAGCACCACGGCCTGCAACTGGTCCAGACGCAGGGTTTTGCGGCGCAGGTGATCCTGAATGCGCCCGGGCGTACCTACCACCACTTGTACGCCTCGCTGCAGCTGCTTGAGCTGCAAGGTCATGGACTGTCCGCCATAGATGGGCAGTACGTGGAATCCGGGGAGGAACTTAGCGTAACTTTGCATGGCCTCAGCTACTTGTATGGCGAGTTCCCGGGTCGGTGCCAGCACCAATAACTGCGGCACGCGCAGGCTGAGATCGACGCGGCTTAACAGCGGCAAAGCAAATGCCGCAGTTTTGCCGGTACCGGTCTGCGCCAGACCGATAACGTCGCGCCCGGCCAGCAACGGCGGGATGCTCTGCGCCTGAATGGGCGACGGTTGTTCGTAGCCGATCTCTGTCACCGCTTTCTGGATCGGTTCAGCGAGGGCGAAATCAATAAAGCGGAGATCGGATTCTTGAGACATGAGCA
>NZ_JBYCKR010000148.1:0-6262 GCF_057473505.1 Acidithiobacillus sp. TH-A35
AGGCCTCTTTGCGCCTGCTGATGACCCTGGCCCTGGCCACGGGCCTGAGTGCTTGCGCGAGTATGCCACATAAGACGCCACTCTCGTCGAGTCCAGCGCCTGCGCCTGCCGAAACGACGACAAGCGTCCCTGAAACATCAACGGCGCAACATGCCGACCAACTCATGGCCGACGGGCACGAGTTGGAGGCGGCCAGGGACTACATCCACGCGGCCGCCGAGGCACGGGGACAAACCCAACTCAATTACCTGATGGAAGCCGCACAAGCCTCCCTAAAGGGACAAAAACCGCAAGTTGCGATATTACTGGCTAATGAAGTGCTGCGTTTGCAGCATAACAACGCCGAATTGCGCGGGGCGGCGCTTTGGATCCGCGCTCAGGGGCTCATGGATCAAGGGCAAACCCCCAGTGCCAAGGGCAATCTCGAAGAACTGCTGACCATCGCCAGCACACCTCAGGATGTACGCGCTCAGGCCATGGGTACTCTGGCCACGCTCTACACGCAGGAAGGTCACGAACTCACCGCACTGAATTTCCTGATCGAACGGGACAGCCTTCTGGGTAGTAATGAGGTTGCAGAAAATCATCGCCGCATTCATGCCCTTCTCGACTTGCAGTCGGCTGCGAAACTGCAGAATTGGCAGGGACGCAGCGGCAACCCCCTGGTGCAGGAGTGGATCGCTGTCGCCCTGATCACCCGGCAGTATCCCGATCCGCAACAGCGACAGGCAGCGATCAGTGCCTGGCTGACGGCGCATCCTGGGCACCCTCCCATAAGCTTCTCGGACGACACCGCGACTACCATCGACACTTCCGCCCTCAACCCGGCGCTCGGGAGTATATGCGCCTTGTTACCCTCCAGTGGGCCTTATGCGCCCCTCTCCCAAGCCATCACCGCCGGGATGGCCACTGCAGCGCAATTACAATCTGGTCCTGCGGTGCGCGTCCTGCGGACCACCGGCAACCCCAGTTACACCGCCGTACTCTTTGAACGCGGGGTAAAAGAGGGCTGCAAAGTCTTCGTCGGCCCCTGGCTGCCCCAGGATATCAACGCCGTAGCCGCCGTCAGGAAATCCAGCGATCCGCCGGTCATTGCTCTCGGCACGGCGCCCGGTGTGCAGCAGCCGGGACTCTATACCCTGAGCCTGAGCCGTGACGTCCCTGCCCGGCAAATTGCCGCCCAGAGCTATGGGGCGGGTTACCGTCGTGCCTATGTGCTTTATCCGCAGGACTCCAGTGGCGCCGCCATTCAGGCATACTTTATCGCGGTCTGGAAGAAGCTCGGCGGTACGGTCGGCGGTGTCACCACCTATCTGCCGGGACGCTCTCTGGCGGATAACGCGCGACAACTGTTGAGTATACCGCCCGGGCAACGCAGCTTTGTCTTTCTGATTACCGATGCGAAAAACGCCAGTGCTGCCGTTACCTCTATCCGCCTGATCAATAGCACTGTGCCTATTTTCAGCCCGGCGTTGCTGCACGGCGCCGCCTTGCCCGGCGATGCGCAGAGGCTCTCTGGCATTGAGTCCGTCGATATGCCGTGGATCATCAGCCCTGGGCAAAGCTGGCCGCCAGCAGCGCCTCTGCTGCGCACCACCCTGCCCAACGCCAGTGATGCCCAGTGGCGCATGGCGGCCTTCGGGCTGGATGCCTACCGGATGGCGGAGCGCGTTCTGGCTAAAGACATGACGGGTAGCCTGAACGGTACCACGGGCATCCTCCACTTCGCTGCCGATAACCAGATCATGCGTGACATGGAATGGATGGAAGTGGAGAATGGCCAAATCGTGCCTTTGCCGGGAGTGCCCAAGCCGGGCACCTGAATCATGCCGTCACCACGCCAGAATTTAGGTCAGCAGGGTGAAGACAGCGCCGTCGCCCTGCTCGCCGGGCAGGGGCTACATCCTCTGACACGCAACTATCGCTGCCGGATGGGAGAAATTGACATCATCACCCTCGATGGCGATACCCTGGTCTTCGTGGAGGTGCGCCAGCGCGCCCACGACCGGCAGGGGGGTGCGGCGGCCAGTGTCACCGGTCGCAAGCAAAGGCGGCTGATCCGCGCCGCGGAGTACTTTCTTTTGCGTAACCCTCAGCACGGGTTACGGCCCTGCCGCTTTGATGTCATCGCCCTCGACGGTGACGCCCCGGCAGACTGGATTCGTGATGCCTTTAGAGTACCCAGCCCATGACCGTCACTGACTGGATGAATTCCGCCTTCCGCGCCGGCATCGCCTGCAAAGAAAGATCGGCGGCGGTACTGGCAGTGCCTTTTGCACAGGCCAGCCAGCGTCTGATTGCCACCTTGCAAGCTGGCGGGCAGGTGCTTAGTTGCGGCAATGGCGGTTCTTCCGGCGATGCCCAGCACCTGGCCTCGGAACTGGTCAACCGCTTTGAGACGGCGCGCCGCGCCCTGCCCGCTATCGCCCTCAGTACCGACAGCAGCGTGGTCACGGCCATCGCCAATGATGCCTGCTACGAACAGATTTTCGCCCGACAGATTGAGGCGCTGGGTCGTCCGGGTGACTGCCTGGTCGCTTTCAGCACTTCGGGCAACTCCGCCAACGTCCTCGCCGCTATCCATACCGCCCAGCAGCGCGGCATGTGGGTGCTGGCCCTTACGGGCAGGGGAGGCGGACAGCTCGCGCCACTGCTGCGCCCTGCGGACATTGAATTGCGCGTGCCGGAGCAGAACACAGCGCGCATTCAGGAAGTCCACCTCGTCCTCATCCATGCCCTCTGCAATGGTGTCGACGCCAGTTTTACGGACAACCCTCCCGCGCCCGCGTTGCGCACCGGTCAGGTGCTCCGCGACCGGGAGGCGTTGCGTGCGGCCTGCGCCTTCCGGCGCCCCCTCGTCTTTACCAACGGCGTCTTTGATGTGTTGCATCGGGGCCATGTGCAGTATCTCGCCGAAGCCTGCGCCGAAGGCGCCTGCCTGGTGGTGGGCGTCAACAGTGATGCCTCGGTGCGCCGCCTCGGCAAAGGTGCGGATCGCCCGGTCAACAGTGAGGAGGACCGCATGGCGGTGCTCGCCGGATTACAGGCGGTGGATTTCGTCACGGTGTTTGACGACGATACCCCGCTGAAACTCATCCAGCATCTCCAACCCGACGTGCTGATCAAGGGTGGCGACTGGCCGATAGACCGCATCGTCGGCGCCGATTGGGTGCAGGCCAGAGGCGGCCGGGTGCTTAGTATTCCTTTTCGCCACGAGCGCAGCACCACCGCCCTCTTACAAAAAATCCGGGGGAGCCAACCATGAACGTCAGCACCATCATCCCCGCCCTGCGCGCCGCTCTGGATACGGATCGGGTGCGCGACGATGCCGAAACCCTCGCCATCTATAGCCACGACGATACGCCGGGAAGCTGCGCACCCGTGATGGTGCTCTTCCCGCACAGCCATGAAGAGGTGCAGGCCATCGTCAATATTGCCCGTCGCCATCATCTGCCCCTCGTCCCGCGCGGAGCAGGTTCCGGAAATGTCGGCGGGGCTCAGCCGGTGCCCGGCAGCGCCGTCATCAGCTTCGAGTGCATGCAAAAAATCTGCGATTACAGTGCGGTCGACCGCACGATCACCGTCGAAGCAGGATGTATCACGGCCGCGATCAGTGCCCATGCGCACGCCGACGGATTATTCTACCCCCCCGATCCCGGCAGCAGCCCCTACTGCCGCATCGGCGGCAACCTGGCGATGAATGCCGGTGGCCCCCACGCCGTAAAATATGGAGTCACCCGCGATTATGTACTGGGCTTACGCGCCGTCACCGGCACCGGCGAGACGCTGTGCTGCGGCGTCCGCACCAGCAAGGGTGTGGTCGGCTATGACCTGACCCGCCTGTTGGTGGGTAGCGAAGGCACCCTTGCCGTCATCACCGAGGCCACCTTGCGCCTGCTGCCCATGCCCGCCGCCAACGCCACCCTGCGCGCCGCCTATAGCAACACGGCCAGCGCCTGTGCCGCCGTACAGCGCGTCATGGCCCAGCGAAACAACCCCAGCGCGCTCGAACTCATGGACCTCCATGCCTTGGCCGCCGTGCGCGCCATGGGCGCGGCCAGCGACCTGCCGGAAGGCAGCAACGCTCTGTTGATGGTCGAAGTGGATGGTGAGGCGATCACACTCCCCGGACAAGTGCAGGCCATCCGCGCGGCACTGGCGGGTGAGGGGAGTATGGAGATTCTGGAAGCTACCGATGCGGTTGCCATTGCGGATCTGTGGGCGGCACGCAAGTCCCTGTCTCCCGCCACCAAAGCCATGGCACCACTCAAGATCAATGAGGATGTGGTCGTGCCGGTCAGCCGTCTGCGCGAGTTACTGGAAGCCATCGAAGGGATCGCCGCAGAGCAGTCCCTGCATATCGTCAGCTTCGGACACGCCGGGAACGGCAACCTGCACGTAAACTTTTTGGTCCACCCCAGGGATAAGGACGAGATGCGCCGCGCCCAACACGGTTTGCAAAAGCTCTTCCAGACCGTACTGACGCTGGGTGGAACCCTCTCCGGCGAACACGGCATCGGCAGCAGCAAGCGCGCCTATGTCCCGCTGGCACTCAGCCCGGAAAACCTCAGCATCCAGCGCGCCATCAAACAGGTCTTCGATCCCGACGGCATTCTCAATCCCGGCAAATTGCTCCCCGAGGCCTGAATCATGAACAGCATCCTCCACGCCATCCAGCCGGTACGCCATATTTCCCTCAAAAGCTGGCGCGAAGATTTTGAGATGGACCTGCTAGAAAACACCCCCGCCCACCGCTTGCTCCGCGATGCTGACACCTGGGTGGTACTCTTCCGCTCCGGCGTCATCTGCTTTTTCGGCGCGGGACCAGCGTTGCAGGCCAAAGTCATCGCCACCGTGCAGGCACAGTTCACCCCCATCGCCAACCCCAAGGTCGAAGAACTGGCGGTCCGGGTCGGCGAGCGCGATGGCGTGGGGCGCGACGGCGTCACCCTCAAAAACCTTGATGAAGAACGGATTCTTCTTGTTGCCCTGCGCTTGGCCCAGAGCCTTGCCCTGGAACTGCACGAAGAGGCCGTCGAAAATCTGCTGGAAACTACGCTGAACCTGCTCTCGGAAGTGACTC
The DNA here is from genome assembly GCF_057473505.1 of Acidithiobacillus sp. TH-A35. Classification (NCBI taxonomy): domain Bacteria; kingdom Pseudomonadati; phylum Pseudomonadota; class Acidithiobacillia; order Acidithiobacillales; family Acidithiobacillaceae; genus Acidithiobacillus; species Acidithiobacillus sp. TH-A35. The sequence continues at coordinate 5,084 of NZ_JBYCKR010000148.1, forward strand.
GTACCGGGCGCCTACCGGGACGGCGCGGCGGGCACCTGCGCTTTCTCGCCTCGACTTCCGCCACCCGCACCGAAATCCTCTCCCGCCTGGCGGTGCTGGACAACCCCGACATCGTCTGGGAGACACCGGGCCTGGAACTGCTCTCCCGCGAGCTCTCCGCCGATCTGGAGCTCACCAGCCGCTTTCGCGCCCTCGACGAAAAACTCGACGCCATTCATGAGGGGCTGGAAGTCATGATTGTCGCCAGTCGTCACCATCGGGAGACCATCCTGGAATGGATCATCATCATTCTGATCGCTGTGGAAGCGCTGATCATGCTCATTGGCAAGTAAAATGGGCGAACGATGGCCCGTGTTGGAGAATGTTCCCTCTGCGCACGATGTTGGCGATGCAGAACCACCCTACGACGAGCATGAAGCCTTTATTCCGCATAACACCCGTGTCGCCCACAGCTATGATCCCGCCCGCCTGCTGCTGATCGGACCGGCCTGGGTAGGGGATATGGTCATGGCACAGGTGTTGTTGCAGGTACTGCGCCGCCGCTGGCCGCGCCTACAGGTGGATGTCCTGGCCCCTCCTGCCAGCGTCCCGCTGGCGGAGCGTATGCTGGAAGTACGGCGGGCCATGCCCTTGAGCATCGACCACGGCCAGCTTGGCCTGAAGCTGCGCCGTCAGGTGGCGAAGGATTTGCAGAAGCAGGATTATGACTGGTCCATTTGTCTGCCGAACAGCTTTAAATCCGCACTGATTCCATATTGGGCACGGATACCGACACGCACCGGTTTCCGTGGCGAAGGCCGCCGTTTACTGCTCAATGATCGCCATCGCCTAGACAAAAAGAAGCTGCTGCGGACCGTGGATCGCTTTGTCGCTCTCGGCCTGCCGCCGCGCCTTCCCCAACCCACGCAACTGCCTGCACCACGTTTACAGGTAAACCAGACAGCGCTTGCCGCTGCCTTGCAGCGACTGGGTATCGACGTGCCCCAACGGCCTCTGGTCGCCTTGGCGCCGGGTGCCGAATATGGCCCAGCCAAGCGCTGGCCGGTGCATCACTGGATTACCCTGGCGCGGTCCCTGGTTCAGCGTGGCCATGCTGTCTGGCTGTTCGGCAGCCCCAAGGATGCGGAAATCACTCAAGCCGTAGCGGCCGCTGTCCCCGAAGCAGTTGATCTGGGGGGC
>NZ_JBYCKR010000149.1:0-10153 GCF_057473505.1 Acidithiobacillus sp. TH-A35
ACGGTGCTTTTTTTCAGGACACGAATCTTTCGGCGAACGAGGCCGAAGCGGCCACGGCCTGGGTGCGCAGCCACGTTGACCGGCGCACGATGGACCTCGGCGAGCGGATGGACGACATCCGTGATCACATGTGGGAACTGGAGAAAGAAGGCGAGATCATCGTCCACCGCATCAACGATGACCACAAGCCCATTGAAGTGGATACTTTGTATGGCTGGAAAAAACGTGTTCCTACCAACAACCTCTGGCATCACAAAAGCTGTGGTCAGTGCGGCAACATCCCCGGTTACCCCACCAGTCTGATTTGGTTTATGAACAATCTGGGCGTCGACTACCTCGACGAAACCGACCAGACCTCCTGCACCGCCTGGAACTACCACGGCTCCGGCATCGGCAATGTCGAATCCCTCGCCGCCGTTTTCCTGCGCAACTTCCATCAGGCGTACGTCTCCGGCAAGCAGCACGGCTTTGAGAATGGCCACTTCTTTCCCTTGGTGCACTGCGGCACCTCCTTCGGTAACTACAAGGAAATCCGCAAGTACCTGATCGAGTCGGCTGAACTGCGCGAAAAGGTCAAAAAGATCCTGGGCAAGCTCGGTCGTCTGGTCGACGGCAAGATTGTCATCCCCGAAGAGGTCGTCCATTACAGTGAATGGTTGCACGTTATGCGCAACCGCATCGCCAGTGAATTGCAGACCATCGACATGAGTAACATCCGCGTGACCACCCACGCTGCTTGTCACTACTACAAGATGGTGGCGGAAGACGCCATTTACGACAACAGCGTGCTCGGTGGCAATCGCACAGCGGTCGGCACCTCCATGGCCCAGGCCCTGGGTGCCCAAGTTATCGACTACTCCACCTGGTATGACTGCTGTGGCTTTGGTTTCCGCCACATCATCTCCGAGCGCGAGTTTACCCGCAGCTTCACCATGAATCGCAAGATCAAGGTCGCCCGGGAAGAAGCCAACGCCGACGTGATGATCGGCATCGACACCGGCTGTATCACCACCATGGACAAAAACCAGTGGATCGGCAAAGCCCATGACATGAACTACAGCATCCCTATCATCGCCGACGTGCAGCTCGCGGCCCTCGCCTGTGGCGCCGATCCCTTCAAGATCGTCCAGTTGCAGTGGCACGCCTCACCCTGTGAAGACCTGGTGGAAAAGATGGGCATCAGTTGGGACAAGGCCAAGGCCGACTTCCAGGAATATCTCAAGCAGGTGGAACAGGGCAATGTGGAATACCTCTACAACCCCGAACTCGCCACCAATCAGAACATCAACATGCAAGCGGGCGCTTAAGGAGAAAGTTCAGTGAGTGCACAAGATACAGTGTTAGTCGTAGGTGCAGGTCCAGCAGGTTTGTCGGCAGCCGCCACCATAGCCTCCATGGGTAAGAAGGCCGTCATTGTCGAGAAGGAAGATATTCTTGGCGGTGCTCCCATCATCTCCGGTTACGCCAAACTGGTACCTTCGGGCGAGTGGGCTAAAGATGCCATCGGCCGTATGGTCAGCCGTGTGGAAGGCGACGGGAACGTCAGCATTCACAAGTCTGCCAAGGTCACCCAGGTAGTGGGCGAAGCCGGTAACTTTACGGCCACCTTGAGCAACGGCGATAAGGTCGAAGCGGGTGCGATCATTCTCGGTACCGGATTCACGCATTTTGACTCCATCAATAAACCGGAATGGGGCTTCGGCACCTATGAAGACGTGCTTACCACCACGCAGATGGAGCAGATGGTGACTGCAGGTCAGATCCGTTGCCCCTCCGATGGCCGGGTTCCAGAACGCGTGGCCATCCTGCTTTGCGTTGGTTCGCGCGACCGCCAGATTGGTCGTGAATGGTGCTCCAAAATCTGCTGCACCGTTTCCACCAATCTCGCCATGGAGATCAAGGAAATTTCGCCGAGCACCGACGTGTTCATCTACTACATGGACATCCGTACCTTTGGCCTTTATGAAGACAAGTTCTACTGGAAGAGCCAGGAAGAATACAAGACTAAGTTTGTCAAAGCGCGTATTGCCGAAGTTACCAAGTCCCCTGATGGCCGTTTGTTGGTTAAAGGCGAAGATACTCTGGTTAAGCGTCCTATTGTGATTCCCATGGATATCGTCGTTCACGCCATCGGCATGGATCCCAATGCGTTGAATCCGGAAATTGCCAAAACTTTTGGTATCGGTCTGGAAAAACATGGATTTATTGATCGTGCGGAACAGTACACGAATAGTCAGGGCACGACGCGCAAGGGTATCTACGTGTGCGGCGCTGCTACAGGTCCGGAGGATATTGATAGTTCCATTGCTCAGGGCCAGTCCGCTGGTTCGCGTGCGGTAGCCGATCTCTACGGACAGCAGAAAGTTGCCAGCTGACATCTACCACAACGGGAACGAAGAGCATATCGTTCCCGCCTCACTGCCGATTGAGCTCGATAAGGGACTGCTCAGCAGATCTTTTTATGAGCTTGAAGAGGCATTCGAGGGGCAGCAGGGTCTTGCTGACCTGGTCAGTAGCCTGACAGAGAAAACGGCGAGTTTTCGTCGTCTCCTGCTGGAAGACAAACGGCCGCTGACGGACGCACAGATGGCGCATCTCGTGGAGCAGATGTTTACCGTGAGACGCAAGATCTGGCCCGTCATAGAGGAGCAGGGTGCTGCACGGGTAGGTGAAATGATGCGCGATTTGCTGGATGGTCACGGCGATCTGGCACAGCGCATGACGCGTTTTGAAGAGGCTTTGCCTGCCACAGGAAAAGCGAAACGCGTTATCAGGGATATGGGGGCCGAAGTTTTGCACTTCAGCGATCCCGAGCGGTATCCGCTGATGACGCGATGGGTCTGGGATCAGGGTACCACTTCGGGCGCGGTGCGGGAATTCATCCGTGGGGGAGACTACCTGACCGACTTCCCTTTTGGCGAAAGCCCGGAAATGTTTGAGGGCTTGCGCCAGTGGATGCGGGAAGCGCTGTTAGAACTAGGGGTATATCGTGATGTACCTTATATGGTCGATATCATCCTGGCCCACCAGTATTCGCAATATGTGCGCGCTATGGCGGAAGGCTTTTTGCGTTCGGATTTTGGCGGCCAAACAGACTTTACGGAACAGATTCGTAAGTTGCTGGGCGTAGAGGTACACCGGCGAATGGGTGGCTCTCGTATCAAGAGAGACGACATTCATTAATGAATTAGGGTATAGGAGCGGCTATGGCTATTCATGAGAAAACACTGATCGATCCCGATCGGATTTTGCAGCACGATCACCTGGTAGTAGATGGGGTGGATGTTTCCGGTTCCTGGAACACCATGATTACCCCACGCACGCTGACGGACTACGAAGAGCATTTTGAAGAGATCATCCAGAGTTACAGCGGTGGTGAGAACGTGCATCGCTGCTGGCAGTGCGGTTCTTGTACCAATTCCTGCACCATGTATGCGCAGAACGTGGATTTTAATCCGCGTTACTGGATTTATCTGATTCGTTTGGGGCTGAAAGCCGAGCTGATAAAGGATAAAGATATCATCTGGCAGTGTGTTTCCTGCAATAAATGCACCAACATCTGCCCTAAGGATGTCCGTCCTGAAGGAGTGATGAAGGCGACAGCGCATTGGCTGGAAGATAACGGCTTAACGCCCAAGACGCTGTCCACACATTTTGATGAAGAGTTCACGCATCAGTGTATCGAGTATGGGCGCATTGAAGATACTGAGGTGATGATGGGGTTTTTCAAGCGCTCCGGCCAGCCCATGGTGCAGCCCTGGATCGTGGAGTTTGGCAAACGTTTGACTAAGCACCTGCCTTTAGGCCAGTTGGCCAAAATGGGAATGAATGTGGCGTTCCGTCCGAAGACCAAATCATGGGGTAAAACCGGTGAAGTCCTCGCCGAATATGTGAAGGCACAGAAGGAGGCCGCTCATCATGGCTAAAGTTGCATATTATCCGGGCTGTGCGCTGGAAGGTTCCGGCGGACCCTATGACAAATCCACCCGCGTTCTGGTGAAAGAACTCGGTCTGGAGATGGAAAACCTCGAAGACTACAACTGTTGTGGTGCGATGGAAGTGAAGAACATTCATCCCATGCTGCAGACGTATATGTCTGCGCGGAATCTGGCCATTGCCAGTAAGCTACAGGGCTGCGATACGGTGATGGCGCCTTGTAATGGCTGCTATCGTAATCTGAAGCAGGCCGAATATGAGTGCGCTACTTCGGAAGAAACCATGAAAACGGTGCAGGAGCTCGCCGACAAATCGGGTGATCCTGTATATGAAGGCGATGTGCGCAGCTTGCATGCGTTGGAATGGTTCATGGAGGAAGTGGGCACCGACGGCATCAAAAGTAAGGTCAAGAAGAGCTTGAATGGGCTGAAGATTGCCAACTACTACGGTTGCATGTACACCCGTCCCCGGCAGATTTTTCCGGAGAAGGATCAGGGTCCTGGCTCCGAGTCTTCTTATGCGCCACATTTTATGGATGACTTGTTATCCGCTGCCGGTGCCGTCAGTGTGGATTTTCCTCTGAAAACGGCGTGTTGTGGCGGCGCCCATACGTTATCGGATTCGGACACTTCCACCCAGTTGGTGCTGAATATCCTTCAGGCGGCGGAAGATGCCGGTGCGGAAGTGATCGCCACCGAATGTCCTACCTGCCATTCCGGCCTGGAAATGCATCAGGTACGTGCCGAGATCGAGTTTGGTATCAAATCGAACGTCAAGGTGATTTATTTCACCCAGTTGCTCGGTTTGGCCATGGGTCTGTCTGCGCGCAAAGTCGGTATCCCCGACAATGTCAGCGACTCGATGGATCTTCTCGCTGCCAAAGGTATTATCTAACGGTGTAGAAAGGCGCCCCTTTGCGGGGCGCTTTTTTTTACCTGCCGCTGACACCAGGGGAAGGCTATGGAATGTAACGGTTGCGAATTCCGCGCCGAATTATATTACGATCGGGAATGCCAAATCTGGGTGCGACGCGAAGGCGATGGCACACTTACCGTGGGTATGACCGACATATCTCAGTCGATTGCGGGAAAGATTTTGCATGTCCGGGTACGCAGGCCTGGGACACGTCGTCCGGTGGGTAAGCCGGTCGCCACTATTGAGAGTGGGAAGTGGGCAGGTCCGGTGCCGAATGTCTTTGATTGCGTGATTGATTTGGCTAACGAAGATGTGTTGGAAGATCCCAATCTTCTCAATATTGAACCCTACGAAGCATGGATCGCACGGGTACGGCCAGTGGCTTCGGTAGACGTTGCGCTCGAAAAGCTGTCTACTGGAGACGCTGCCTTTGAGTTGTACCGGCAGCGCTGTCTGCGTGATGATATTCATTGTGAACGAGGAATGCGATGAGCGATCACTACCTGGAGGATCAGGGCGAAAAGTCGGTAGTCATCGTGATGACCAGTGGGCCAAGCACGGCACATCGCTGTGCGACACCTTTTTATCTGGGCGCCCTGTTGTCTTCCATGGATGCTGAGGTTAAGATTTTTTGCACGATGGAAGCGGTCAGGCTGATGCAGGCGGGTGTTGCGGAAAATCTCTCGGCGATGGCTGGTGGTAAGCGCATTATCGACTTTATTCGTGACGCAAAAAATGCCGGGGTAGAAATTCACGTATGTCGCCCGGCACTTCCAGGCTATGAGATCGAGGCCGATAACCTGATTGAGGAAGTGGATGCGGTGGCGTCTGCCGGTGATCTCGCCGACTTGATTTTGTCCGTGGACCGATTGCTGTTTTTTTAAATAATGCTGCCTGGCAGCATGCTCTGTTTACCTAAAATGTAACCCCGAAGGAGAAAATGATGGGAACTGTACGTGGCTGTGAAATCCCCGAAGATCTGCTTTACAACGTGGATAATAACGTGTGGCTGCGCAAGGAAGATGATGGCAGTGTGACCATCGGTATGACCTCCTATGCTTGTGCGTTGGCTGGACAGATCGTTTCTTATACGCCGAAGGGCGCTGGTAAGGACATCAAGAAGGACAAGTCGGCAGCGACCGTTGAGTCTGGCAAATGGGTAGGCCCGTTGAAGAGTCCCGTCAGTGGCACCGTCGTATCGAGCAATGATGATGTTGCGAAAGATCCCGGCCTCATCAACAAAGATCCCTATGGCAGCGGCTGGATTGCCAAGCTTACCCCGGCCGACTTCGACGGTGACGCTGGTGAACTGAAGACCGGCGCCGACGCTTTGGCGGCCTTTGAAGAAAAGATGACGGCTGATGGTTTTGGCGGCTGCTGATTAGCAAGGCCCGTCATGATCCAAGAAGACGGCTGCATTTGCGGCCGTCCAGCCTTCTCTCTGTGTAAAGGATGGAAATTCATATGAACCCATGGTTAAACGCCGTTTCTCAAGTAGAGGCTTTGGAGGATTTGGTCCTCAATGCGGATTTGGTGGACTCTATGCGCGAACGCTGGTCCGGTCTGTCCGGTAGCCAGGTGGGTCGTATCAATTTCTATACACCTTCTTTCAAGCATCATGAAACATCGGAGGTCTCCGCCTGTGGGAAGAATGCCTTCCCGGCCATTTCCATCACCGGTGGGGACTGCAAGTTACAGTGCGATCACTGTAAGGCGAAGATTCTGGAGCCGATGATTCCGGTGCGGACGCCAGAAGAACTGGATCGTCTGGTGGACCAGATTGTCCTGGATGGGGGCCGTGGGCTGCTTCTTTCAGGAGGTTCTGACCATCAGAATGTGGTCCATTATGAACCCTATTTCCCGATGGTGCGCAAGATCAAGGATCGATATCCGAGTTTACAGATTGCCATGCATACGGGTATTGCGACCCCGGAGTTTGCACGCGGGATGGAGGATGCAGGCGTCGATGTGGCCATGATGGATGTGATCGGTGCGCAGGACACCATCAACCAGGTTTATCATTTGCGCCGTTCGGTGGATGACTTTGAGGCCGCGCTGGAAGCTTTGGTCGCCACCAAGATGAAAGTGGTGCCGCATATTGTCATCGGGCTGCATTACGGTGAATTGCTCGGTGAGTGGAACGCACTGGAAATCATCCGACGGCATATGCCCAGTGCCCTGGTGTTGGTGGTAATCATGCCGCAGTATGCCGCTTCGAGTCGGCCTTTCGCGACGCCAGCGGCGGATGAAATCGGTAAATTCTTTATGGATGCGCGGACTGCGCTGCCGGAAACGCCGGTATTGCTGGGCTGCGCGCGGCCTTCCGGCGTGCATCGTTCCATCACCGATACCTATGCGGTCATGGCGGGATTGAACGGGGTGGCCTTTCCCTCTGATGGCATGCTAGCCCTCGCCAAGCACCTGGAACGGGATGTCTTTGTGACACCTTCCTGCTGCTCCATGATTGTCGGTGAAGAAGTCCTGGCGCTCGGTGACGAGACGACCACCATGCCCTTGGACTATGTCCCCGCCGCGCCGAAGCATCGTACACAACTGCGGGATATCCCGATTGTGTTTACAGCCTGAGACTGCATTGTTTCTTCTGGGCTTCACGTTCGTCCGGCTGCTTGCGTTATGACTACGTATAACGCCAAAGACTGGCTTTTGGTCGATACCGGCTTGCGCCCGGCCGACGAAAATATGGCCTTAGACAAGACGTTGCTCGTGGCGATGTCCGAAGGTCAGATTCCCAACATTTTCCGCTTCCTGCGCTTTGAGGAATCCGCGCTAGTCGGCTATCACCAATCACCTGAGCAGGAACTCAACTTGGAGTTCTGTCGTGAGCAGGGGATCGCGGTGCAGCGTCGTCTCACCGGTGGTGGTGCACTGATTTTTGATCCCACCCAGATAGGCTGGGAGTTGGTTTGTCGGCGGGACGCGCTGCCCCAGGGTGATATGGCGTCGTTGTCACGAAAGATCTGTGAAGCGGCAGCGGTTGGCTTGTCTCTTTTGGGAGTGACCGCGCAATTTCGTCCGCGCAATGATATTGAAGTGGCAGGGCGAAAAATTTCCGGCACCGGTGGGATTATGGATGGAGACACCTTGCTGTTTCAGGGCACGGTGCTGGTCGATCTGGACATTCCGCGGATGTTGCGCGTACTGCGCGTACCGCTGGAGAAACTGGATGCCCATGCCATCTCTTCGGTGGCGGAACGGGTGACGAGCTTAAAAGCCTTGTTGGGTAAAGCACCGGAGTTGATGGCGGTGCAGAAGGTCTTGCTGGATGGTTTCCGCGCGCATTTGGGGCTGTCTTTCGTCCAGGGCGACTTGCCGGATGCCGTAGCCGCGCTGTTGCCGGAGGCGTTGGCGGAGGTGCGTGACGCGGAGTGGCTCGGCATCAACCGCCGCGCGCGCGACGATATGCCGTTGCGTAAAGCGACGTTACGCGCCCCCGGTGGCACGTTGCAAGCGGAAATGCTCTGGGATAGTTATGGGAACCGAGTGCGGCAGGTTCACTTCAGCGGTGATTATTTTGTCCAGCCGCGGCGCGCTATCGTCGATCTGGAGGCGGCGCTGCGTAATGTCCATCTGAACGACGTGGACGGCGTTATCGAGGGATTGTTCGAGAAGCAGGCTGTCGATGGCTTCGGCTTACAGCCGGAGCACTTCGCGACGGTATTGCGGATGGCGGCAAAAGACGCGTGAACCCTTTAGCCATAGATGTACTGGTGATTGGTGCTGGTCCAGCCGGTGCGGCGGCAGCACGTGCTGCGGCGGGCAAAGGCCTTACGGTGATCTGCGTGGATCGCCGTGCAGAGGTCGGTGTCCCGGTGCAATGTGCCGAGTTTGTCCCCATGCCGCTCTTGCGTACCGTACATGAAACGGATTCGCGGGTGCAGGACGTAGCAGGGATGTTGACGGTACTGCCATCCGGGCTACAGCATCACAGCGTCTTTCCCGGCATGATGATTGACCGGGCACGTTTTGATCAGGGGTTGGCGGAGTTGGCGCAGACGGCGGGCGCGCTGGTGGAGATGCGTTGCCAATTCCTCGCCTGGGATGGCGCCGTGGCCCGCTTGCGGCGCGGCACAGATGAGGAGCTCACGGTGCGCCCCCGCTTGTTGATTGGCGCCGATGGGCCACATAGCCTGGTGGCGGCGGCGGTGGGCTTGCCGCATCAACAGGTCGTTTATACCCGTCAATATACGGTGCCGTTGCTGCGTTCCTATGCGGATACGGACATTTTCCTCTCGGACGCCTTTCCTGGCGGCTATGGCTGGTTGTTCCCCCGCGGGCCGGTGGCGAATCTCGGACTGGGTGCGGATCGGCGTTTTGAGGATAATCTTAAACTGCCGCTGGAACAGTTGCATCGGCAGATGGTAGAGCGCGGGATCATCGGCGAAGCCGTCCTCGGACGTACCGGTGGCGCCATTCCCGTGGGTGGCATTCGGCTGATGGTACATGGCAACGTGGTGCTTGCCGGAGACGCAGCGGGGCTGACCCATCCCATTACCGGGGCGGGTATCCCCGCTGCGGTAATCAGTGGTGAGGGTGCAGGATTGGCCGCTGCTGATTATCTGGCGGGCGACGGGGACGCGTTAGAGAGCTACGCAGAAGATATGCAGGATCAGTTTGGTCCGGCCCTGGCGCGGGCTGTGCAGCGGAGAAAATCTTTGGAAGCCGTGTGGCGACAGCCTGCGGCCCAGGAAGACAGGGTAATGCGATCCGGCTGGATCGCCTTTGATGAATACTACGCCGCCTGAGGCGGAATGACAGGAGGAACTTCCATGAGTGCGGTAGCGCAAGAAAATTCTCAGCCCTTGAACTTTTATCGCCCGGATTATTTCGTCAAAACGCCGACGATGCGGTCGCCTGAATATGTGCAGCTCAGCACCGCGGCGGCGATTACGCTGGGCCTGGTGCCTGGGGTGATGCACCGTACCTCCTGTACTAATTGTCTGAATCTGCTGATGACTTACCCGGAAGGCTGTCGTGCCAACTGCACCTACTGCGGTCTGGCCCGGCATCGTGAAGAGAGCCGCGATTACGCTGACCGCAACTTCATCCGGGTGGACTGGCCGACGGTGCGCGTGGATGAAATGCTCGAACGTATCGCCAAGAACAGCGACAAGGGTCAGTTCCAGCGTATGTGCATCAGTATGATCACCCATCCCGATTCTGATCATGATACCCAAGTCATGCTGAAGCGCTGGATGGAAGTGGCGCCCCACATCCCCGCATCCATCCTTTCCAATCCGACCACCATGGAGAAGCAGGATCTTATCGACCTCAAGGCGATGGG
>NZ_JBYCKR010000150.1:0-2445 GCF_057473505.1 Acidithiobacillus sp. TH-A35
CTGTCTGACACCAATAAACGCTGGAACAGGCAGTCGGGCTCTTGATGCGTCCCGTTTCTTGTTGGTCCGACAACCTGTCAAAACCCCAAATGCCCGACAGTTAAATACGCTTGACGTTAATACCTTAATAACGGTATCTTAGCGAGCTTTTCCGGGCAGTATCGGCGAAACCCTTGTTGGAGGTTTGTGATGTACGCGGTCATTGAGAATGGTGGCAAGCAGTATCGGGTGGCAGTGGGCGACAAGCTCCGGCTCGAAAGAATGGAAGTTGAGCCCGGTGTCGAACTCGCACTGGACCGTGTCCTCATGGTCGGCGTCGGCAGTGATGTCCAGGTAGGACGGCCCCTGGTGGAGGGTGCCGCGGTGAAAGCCACCGTACTCAGCCAGGGTCGTGCCAAAAAGGTACATATTTTCAAGATGCGCCGGCGCAAGCATTACCGCAAGCAGCAGGGCCATCGTCAGTATTTTACCGAAGTCAGCATCACCGGCATTGAAGCCTAAGGAGCACAATCATGGCACATAAGAAGGCTGGAGGTTCCTCCCGTAACGGCCGCGATTCTCAATCCAAGCGTCTGGGCGTCAAGCGCTACGCCGGACAGGAAGTTATCAGCGGCAACATCATTATTCGTCAGCGTGGCACCCAGTTTTATCCGGGCGCCAACGTCGGCATCGGCAAAGACCATACGCTCTTTGCCACCGCCGAGGGTGTCGTGAAGTTCGAGCGCAAGGGTCCGCGCCAGGTGCGCACCGTCAGCGTCGTTTCAGCGGCCTAAGCAGGCCTCTGCTCAGAGGGACCCCGCCCCGTTTCTGCGGGAGCGGGGTTTTTCTATGAAATTTATTGACGAAGTACGCATTCATGTGGCCTCCGGTAACGGTGGCCATGGATCGGTGAGTTTTCGCCGCGAAAAGTTTATTCCTTTCGGCGGCCCCGATGGCGGCGATGGCGGACGCGGCGGCAGTGTTTATCTGGTTGCCCAGGCCAGCCTCAACACCCTCATCGACTTCCGCTACCAGCGCCGCTATCGCGCCGAAAATGGCCACGGTGGCGCCGGGCGCCAGATGACGGGCCGCGCTGGCCACGACCTGGAGATCAAAGTCCCGGTCGGCACCCTGGTGTATGACGACGATACTCGCGAATTGCTCGGTGACCTGCGTACCGAAGGCGAACGACTATTGGTCGCCCAGAGTGGCCGCGGCGGGCATGGTAATCTGTCGTATAAATCGAGTACCAACCGTGCGCCCCGTCAGTTTGAGAAAGGCGCTGCAGGCGAGGAACGAAACCTGCGCCTGGAGTTGCGCCTGCTCGCCGATGTCGGCCTGCTGGGTCTGCCTAATGCGGGAAAAAGCACCCTCATCCGCGCTGTCAGTGCTGCCCGCCCCAAAGTGGCGGACTACCCTTTCACCACCCTGTATCCCAATCTCGGCGTCGTCCGCGTCGCCACCCACGAGTCTTTTGTACTCGCCGATATTCCCGGCCTTATTCCGGGCGCTTCCGAAGGCGCCGGGCTGGGCACCCGCTTTCTCAAGCACCTCAGCCGCACCCGCCTGCTCCTCCATTTGGTGGACATGGCCCCCGTCGACGAGAGCGATCCGGCAGCCAATATCCGTGCGCTGGAAGCGGAGTTGGCCGCCTATAGTCCGGCCTTGGCCGAGCGGCCGCGCTGGTTGGTGGTCAACAAGTCTGATCTCTTTCCGGAGGAGGAGGCGGAAGCACGTTTTCAGCAGATTCGCGAAGCGCTGCAATGGCAAGGACCTGCCTTTCTGATCTCGGCCGCCAGTGGTGCCGGATGTGAGGCCTTGCTATATGCCATCTGGCAAGTCCTCCCCGACCTGCCCCCCGCCCCCGATCCCAAGCAGACCGAGGACTGTGGCGACGAAAGTGACGAAGACGAGGTCTTGGAAGACTGGGAAGGGGACGATCTTGACGCTGAATGGGAGGAGGAAGAGGCGTGAGCCGCGACCTGAAAACCGCACAGCGTTGGGTTATCAAAATCGGTAGCAGCCTGCTCACCAATAACGGCCAGGGGTTGGATCTCGCTGCCATCGAAGCCTGGGTCACAGAGATATTGGTACTCCGCCGTCATGGCATCGAGATAGTCCTTGTCTCCTCCGGCGCGGTTGCCGCCGGTATGGAGCGCCTCGGCTGGCAGACCCGACCTACGGCTCTGCACCAACTGCAAGCGGCTGCCAGCGTCGGCCAGGCGGCACTCATCCAGGTCTATGAAGATTTCTTGCGCCGCGGCAGTGTGCATGGCAGCCAGGTCCTGCTTACCCATGAAGATTTGCGAGATCGTCAGCGCTATCTCAATGCCCGCGCCACGCTGCGCATTCTGCTCGAGATGGGCGTCGTTCCCATCATCAATGAAAACGACGCGATTGCCAGTGCCGAGATCCGCTTTGGCGATAATGATACGCTGGCAGCCATGGTCGCCAATTTGCTGGAGG
>NZ_JBYCKR010000151.1:0-4878 GCF_057473505.1 Acidithiobacillus sp. TH-A35
TGGGGCTTGTTGTAGCGTCTCTAAGCAGGCAGCATCCCCGTAGTACGTTCCGGTGTGGCGAAACGGAGCTTGACCAATGGCTCGACAGGTATGCCCTCCAGCAGCAGAACAAGGGGCTGTCCAGAACCTTTGTCTTATTTAATGAAGATCGTCCAGACATTTTGGCAGGCTTCTATAGTCTCACCGCTGATGCGCTGTCACCGGATACATTCCCGGAGGATTTTGCACGGCGCTACCCAGGCCAATACCCCATTCCTGCGATTCGCTTGGTTCGCCTCGCCAGACATACTGAGTTCAAAGGGCAGGATATTGGTGGATACTTGCTGGTAAGTGCCTTAATCTGTTCGGTTACCGCTTCCAGGCAAATAGGTGTGGCGGTGATTGTGGTGGACGCAAAAAACGCCTCTGCAAAATCTTTCTATGAAAAATACGGATTCAAAGCATTCCCCGATAATACCATGATGCTTTGGTTGGGCATCAATGATGCCCAGCGCATAACCACGCTCACACGTCCGGCATAACCCTCATGATCCACCTGCGCCCCAGAGAGTGGGTTCAGACCGCCAGAGGGCGGAGTTGCCCCAGTGTAGCGCAAATCAGGATTTGATGTGGACTGTGCCGCCGGTCTCAGGGCTGGGCCTGTAGCGCGTACTGCTGCTGCGCCATGGTCACAAAAGTCAGCGCTGCCGGATTCCCGTCCTCCCGCCGCCCGCGCCAGGCGAGACTCACCTCACTGTCCCCCAAGGTATCCGCCAGCGGTCGGAAGACGATTCCCGGACGTTGAATTTCTGCAAAGGCCGAGAACAGGAAACTCAACCCAAGGCCCGCCATGACTGCGCTGAACACGGCATTGGAATCGGCGAGTTCCATCAGGATATGCGGCTTCAGGGCATGAATGTGGCATTGGGCGAGGATGCGATCGTAGGACGCCGGTGCCACTTCGCGGCGCAGGAGAATCAATGACTCATGGTGCAGACGGTGGAGGGCTATGGCGCGCTCTGCGGCAAAGGGATGGTCTTCCGGAAGCACCAGCATCAGCGCTTCCCGTTGCAGCAGATGCTGGTGGATATCCGGCAGGATGCCGATATCGCGGATGAAGCCGATATCGATCTGATCATCGCGCAGGGCCTGCAACTGCGCATCGCTGCTCATCTCCCGCAACTCCAGATGCACCCGCGGAAAGTGCTGACGAAAACTGCGCAGCAGCCCAGGCAGGAGGGCAATGGCGGTGGAGGCAAGAAAGCCGATCCGCAGGGTGCCGGCCTGACCGTTTTGCAGATCGCCGAGCAGGGCCTCCGTGCGCCGCGCCTGCGCCAGCAATTGTCTGGCTTCGGGCAAGAGCACCCGGCCAGCGGCCGTGAGCGAGACTTCCCGCTGGTTACGCAAAAAAAGCGGCAGACCGATCTCGTCTTCCAGAGCGCGGATGCTGCGGCTCAGGGAGGGCTGGGCGAGATGCAGGCGAATCGCCGCCCGATGAAAGTTCAGGGTTTCGGCGAGCACTGCAAAATGGCGCAGATGACGCAGGTCCACTTCGGTATTACTCCTGGATTCGGGACTGCGAGTGTAGCCCAGGGCCGGCGGGGGCGGCCAGTCAGGGAGACGGGCGTGAAGCGGCTGCGGAACGCAGGAACCAGTCCGGTACCGGCCGCCGTATCCACGGGCCATGCAGTGCGATCCGTACCGTCATGGTCAGACCGGGACGCAGCGGGTACCGGGTCAAATTCCCGGGATCGACGGCGATGCGCACCGGCACCCGCTGGGTGAACTTGATCCAGTTGCCGCTGGCATTCTCCGGCGGCAGCACCGCGAAGACGGCGCCGGAGCCCCCTCCCAGTCCCACCACCCAGCCGTGATAGGTAACGCCGTTACCATAGAGATCAGAATGCAGCGTCACCGCAGCGCCGGGGCGCACTCCCGCCAGACGGGTTTCCTTGATGTTGGCAGTGACCCACATCTGCTGCAATGGCACCACGGTGAACAGGCGTTGACCGGCGCGCACCCACTGTCCGGGCTGCACCGCCTGCTGCGCGACGATGCCGGTGACCGGGGCGCGGATGATGCGTCGTGTCCAGTTCAGGCGGGCGAGGGCCAGGGCCTGCGTCGCCGCACACACGGCGGGGTTTCCCGCCGGGCCGGCGGCCCCGAGCTGCGCGGTGAGGGCTGCGCTATGCGCCGATTCGGCGCCGATTTCGGCTTGCAGGCGCCGCACCGCGTCAGCAGCCGTGATGGCGGCCATATCCTCGCTCGCACCGGCGCTGGCCGACGCCCGCAGGCGCCAGGCCTTCTGCTGCGCACTGTTCAGGCTGGCCCGCAGGGCCGCTTCCTTGCTGCGACTGGCCTGAATTTCGTGGACCAGCGCCAGCGCATTTTGCCGGGCCTGCGCCAGTTGTGCTTCCGCCTGTTGTAGCTTGCGAGCGGCACGTTCGCCGCGGAGCACCACCAGGGGGGAGCCTGCCTCCACCCGCATGGTGTCGTAGGCGGGGATCGCGGCGACGGTTCCGGTCGTGCGCGCATCCACCGCGTAAAGGTTGCCCTCGACATAGGCATCGTCTACCTCCAGCCGCTCCTGTCCGATCAGCAACCACCAGAGGCCGTAGACCAGCAGACCGAGCAGGACCACGGCGGCCAGTATCCAGAGATTGCGCCGCCTCTGGTCTGCCCCGGCCTTACTCGCATTGTCAGGGGTGCTGTCTGGACTGGTCATAGCCGCCTCCCAATGCGGTTTCCAACTGGACCCAGGCCTGTAGCGCCGCATAACGGGCACGGCGCTGGGCCATTTGCTGATGAACGAGGGTGATCTGCCGCCGCAGCACCGCCGTGCGGTCGCTGAGGCCAAACGCTTGCGCGGCGGTGGTCAGTTTTTCCTGCTGGCGGGTGGCGCCGGTGCCAGCCGCCTCGGCCTGCCAGGCCTGCCGGCTGAGCTGGTACCCAGACAGCGCCGTCAGCACCTGCTGGACAGATTGCAGGATGCTTTCCTGGTAAACGGCCACCGCCTTGGCTTGCTGCGCCTCGGCGCCGTGGAAGCGGCTGGTCAGGGCGCCGCTGGTAAAAATCGGCAGATGCAGGGCCGGTCCAAAGTTGTAGGCGAAGCTCGCCGGATTCAGGAGCGTAGCAAGGTGGGCGCTGTTCATATCCAGCAGGGCCGAGAAAGAAATGTCCGGATAAAAGGCGACGCGGGCGGCTTTGGTCTGCTGGACACTGGCGAGCGCCAATGCGCGTGCCGCCTGCACGTCGGGACGGTGGGCGAGGAGGTCCAGACTCAGATGCTGCGGCAGAGTGGGTATCCCTGCGGACGCGGGCACCACCGGCCGTAGCGGGAGGGCATCCGGCGCAATCGCCGCAAGCGCTGCCAAGGCGAAGCGTGCGGCAGCCGCCCGTTGCTGCCAGTGCGCCAGGTGGGCAGTATTCTGCCGGAGCTGCAAAGACAGCTCGGCAATGGGCAGGTCGGTCCCGAGGCCGAGATGTCGTTGGATTCGCAACAACGCCTGCTGCTGCTGGTAGAGGTGCTGCAAACGCCGGAGGCTGGCGAGCTGCCGTTCGGCTTCCGCCCAGCGTAGATAGGCATTGACGACGGCAGCGGCGAGCAGGCGGCGAGTATCCGCCAGTCGCGCTTCGGCGGCGCGTTGTTCACCCAGCGCCGCCTTGAGACGGTCCGCATATTTGCCCCAGAAATCGAGCGCCTGCGTAAAACCGAGTCCGACATCACCGCTGTCATAGCGTTTGTTGCCCAGACCGAGCGCCCCCAGCGGGCTGTTGCCGCTGAACTGCAAAGGCGTGACGGCCGCCTGCCCAGAAAGCTGCGGGCCGAGAGCCGCCGCCCGCCAGGTGCTGACCGATGCCGCCCAGCGGACCATATCGATGGCCTCTGCCAGACGCGGATTGGCTGGGCTCAGTGCCCGGATCATGAGTTGATCGAGCCCGGCGCTGGCCAGCCCCGTCCACCAGTCTTGCTGCGGCCACGCGCCGGTGGGCAACGCCTGCGCGCCGTCCAGTCGCTGCACGCTTTTCACCCAGGCCGGGGCTTTGACATCCGCTGGTCCCGGGGCACGGATGGTCGGCGCGCAGCCGCCGAGGGCCACGACGCCGAGGGCCGCGCATCCGGCGATCCAGCGCTTACGGTGCATGTTCCACATCCTCCTGCCGACTCGGTTCCGCATCAAAACCGGCGCTTTCCATGATCTGCTGCTCGATGGTGACCCGCCGGACCTGCCCGGCCCGGCGGCGATACGGCCCTTTGGTGAGCCATACGAGGGCAAGCACAACCAGCGCCATCCAGCCCCAGAGCCAGAGCATGGATTGCATGGACAGCACGGCACTCTGGGTAGTCAGATGCTGAATGGACAGGGCCTGCGCGGCGGGACGGTTCATTGGCCAGTGCTCCAGCATGCGTTGCAAGGGTACGGACGGGGATTGCCAGGCCAGGTGCGCCCTGAAGGTATCGCCATGTCGCATCCACAGGGCCGAGAAAGCGCTCGACAGATAGGCACCACCCAGAATCCGCACAAAGTTCTGCAAGGTGGCCGCAGCAGGCAGGCGGCGCTGGGGCAGGCGTGAAAACATGATCAGGCTCAGGGGCACCAGATAAAACCCGATGGCGATGCCTTCGATCAAATGGCTGAGGAGCAGACTGCGCAGATTGCTGTGCAGGTTGAGCTCCGTGGTGAATCCATAAAGGGCGACGAATCCAAAACAGATGGTCGCCAGCCAGCGCGGGTTCACCCGGTGCGAGATGGGCCCCATCACCGCAATCAGCGGTACGCCACCAAGGGCCATGGGCAGCAACACCACGCCTGCCCAAAAAGCCGAGTAGTTGGCATGACTGATGAGCGCCGAGACAAAAAGGCTGTTCCCGCCCAGCAGCAGTCCCCAGCCGAAGAC
>NZ_JBYCKR010000152.1:0-5147 GCF_057473505.1 Acidithiobacillus sp. TH-A35
AGTCGCAAAAAATTGCAAAATGACAATATGATGCAGCATATCGTGGATGACGATCATTTTCATGATGAATGCGGGGTAATTGGCGTATTTGGTCATCCGGAAGCCGCCAACCTGACCTATCTCGGCCTCTATGCCTTGCAACACCGGGGCCAGGAGTCGGCGGGTATTGTTTCTGGCGATCAGGGCAAGCTTTATGTGCAGCGCGGTATGGGGCGGGTGGCCGATGTCTTCGGACTGGAGCAGATCGGCAAGCTGCCCGGTGAACAGGCGATCGGCCACGTGCGCTATTCCACTGCAGGGGATTCCGTACTGCGGAATACCCAACCGGTATTTATCAATTATCGCCATGGCGCCTTTGCCGTCGGTCATAATGGTAATCTGGTCAACGCGGCTGAACTCCGCACCCGGCTGGAGCGGGAAGGGGCCATATTCCACACGGATATGGACACCGAGGTCATCGTCCATCTGCTGGCGCGGGTACCGGGCGACGATGCGGGGACCCGGCTCGCGGCGGCGCTACAGCAGGTTTCCGGTGCCTACTCGCTGGTTTGTCTGACGGAAAGCCGACTGATTGGGGTGCGTGATCCCATGGGCTTTCGTCCGTTGGTGCTGGGGCGCCTGATTGATTCCGGGGGCTTTGTGCTGGCCTCCGAGACCTGTGCCCTCGACCTGATGGGGGCGGAGTTCGTCCGCGACATTGAGCCGGGGGAACTGATCGTCATTTCCAAAGAAGGGATCGAGAGCCGCAAGCCTTTTGCGCCCGTCGGCCGGCGCATGTGCGTCTTTGAATATATCTATTTCGCCCGTCCGGACAGTGTGCTCGATGGTATCCACGTATACTCGGCGCGCAAACGCATTGGTCAGGCGCTGGCACGTCTGCATCCGCGAGAGGCGGATCTGGTGGTGCCCGTCCCCGATTCCGGCGTTGCGGCGGCCATGGGCTATGCGGAGGCCTCTGGTCTGCCCTTCGAGCTGGGGCTGATCCGCAATCACTATGTGGGCCGCACCTTCATTCAACCGGCACAGCGCGGTCGTGATTTCGGGGTTAAGGTCAAGCTCAATGCCCAGCCCAACATCCTGCGTGGTAAACGGGTGGTCCTGGTGGATGATTCTATCGTCCGGGGCACGACCAGCGCTAAAATTGTCAGTCTGGTGCGGGCTGCTGGCGCGCGCGAGGTGCATTTTGTGGTCAGCGCGCCACCCACGACCGGGCCCTGCTATTATGGCATCGATACCCCGGATCGCTCCCAGCTCATCGCGGCCCAGCACAGTATTGAAGAGGTGCGTAAAATCATTGGTGCCGACAGCCTGGGCTACATTAGTCTGGAGGCGCTTTATGAGGCCGTGGGCGGGCGTGGGCAGGGTTTCTGCGACGCCTGTTTTAGTGATGACTATCCGTTGCCAACGCCGGAAGGACATGGCTCGCGTCAATTGCATCTGATCGAGGAGCTGCGATGAACTCTCAGGATTCCAACCCGGACTGGGCGGCACATCTCCGCCCGGAGACCCTCGCCATCCGCGCCGGTATTCACCGCACCCAGGAGCAGGAGCACAGCGAGGCCATCTTCCCGACTTCCAGTTTTGTTTTCGACTCGGCAGAAGAGGCCGCGGAGCGCTTTGCCGGACGGGCGCCGGGGAATATCTATGCGCGCTTCACCAATCCCACCGTACGTACTTTTGAAGAGCGGCTTGCCGCGCTGGAGGGTGCAGAATCCTGTGTCGCCACGGCCTCCGGCATGGCCGCCTGCCTGACCGCCTTCATGGGGATGCTCAAGGCGGGCGATCATATCGTCGCCTCCCGCTCTATTTTTGGTACGACGGTGCAACTGCTCAGTAATATTCTCGGCCGCTTCGGGGTGGAGACCAGTTTTGTGCCGCTGGCGGACGTGGCGGCGTGGCACGCGGCACTGCGTCCCAATACCCGGATGCTCTTCCTTGAAACGCCTTCTAATCCGCTTACCGAGATTGGCGACATGCAGGCACTGGCGGATCTGGCCCATGCCCATGATGCCTGGCTAGTGGTGGACAACTGTTTTTGTACCCCGGCCTTGCAGCAGCCCCTCAGGTTTGGCGCCGATCTGGTCATTCACTCCGCCACCAAGTACCTGGACGGGCAGGGGAGAACCCTGGGCGGGGCGGTTTGCGGCAGTACCGAACTGCTCAACAGCGGGCCACGCAATTTCGTGCGCACGGCGGGCCCAAGTCTCAGCCCCTTCAACGCCTGGGTGCAGCTCAAAGGTCTGGAGACCCTCGGACTGCGCATGACGCGTCACTGCGCCAATGCCCAGCAGATTGCCGAATGGCTGGAAGCACGGCCGGAAGTGGCGCGGGTTTATTATCCGGGCCTCAAGAGTCATCCACAGCAGGCCCTCGCGGCGCGTCAGCAACGCCTGCCGGGTGCTATTCTGTCCTTTGACCTGCATGGTGGGCAGATGGCGGCCTGGGCCTTTGTGGACGCCCTGCGCCTGCTCTCCCTGACCGCCAATCTCGGCGATGCCAAGACCACCATTACGCACCCTGCCAGCACGACCCACAGCCGGGTCGGTCCTGACGCACGGGCAGCGGCGGGGATTGGCGATGGTTTGCTGCGGATCAGTGTCGGACTGGAGCATGCTGACGACCTGCGCGATGATTTGGAGCGCGGCTTTGCCGCTCTTGCAAGCCGCTGATTTGCGCTATCCTTGGACAGGAGCGAGTTTTCCAGCCACTTTTCCAACTGCGGAGATAATGAAATGACAAGATTCCGTGCATTACAACGTCATGGACTCAAGCCGGACACGCGTATCTGCGTGCTTGATAATGGGATGCCGTTGACAGTGACGCCCAGCGACATGGCGATCAAAAGTATGACCGACCTCAGTCGGGTGCCCGCTGCGACGACGAAGCCGGAAACCACCATTGATCAGGCCATGCAGCGCATGATTCATGTGGGTGTCCGTATGCTTTTTGTGCTGGATGACTTCGGTACGCTGATCGGTCTGGCCACTGCCCGTGACATCATGGGTGAAAAGCCCGTAAAACTGGCGGCCGAAAACCATGTCGCGCGGGACTCCATCAAGGTGCAGGATGTCATGGTGCCTCTGGGTCAGATTGATGTGCTCGACTTCGCTGAGGTGGAGCGGTCTACCGTGGGGGATGTCGTCCTGACCCTGCGCAAGGCGGGGCGTCAGCACGCCCTGGTGCGCGAGGAAACGCCCCGCGGTGAAGAGATTCGCGGTGTTTTTTCCATCAGCCAGATAGCGCGACAACTGGGGGTGTCTATTCAGACCAATGATGTGGTGCAGAGTTTTGCCGGGCTGGAGCAACTCATCACCAGTGATGACTGAACGAGACCCCCGCCACGCGCGGGCGGGAGTGGTCTCCCGTGCATGAGATCAACGGGCTGCTGCTGGCAGCCTTACTGATTCTGCTGAATGGTTTTTTTGTTGCGGCAGAATTTGCGCTGGTGCGATTACGCAGTACCCATGCCCGTACCCTTGCCCAGGAGCATGGGCTGCGCGGGCGCATTCTCATGCGGATGCACCATCGTCTCGACGCCTATCTTTCCGCTACCCAACTCGGCATTACTATTGCCTCTCTGGGTATCGGCTGGGTGGGCGAACCCACCGTAGCGCGTTTGCTCCAACCTCTTTTCCGGGCTGTTGGGGTGACCGATCCGACGGCCTTGCGATCAGTTTCTTTTGCAATCGGCTTTGCCCTGATCTCCTTCATCGTCATTGTGATCGGCGAGCTGGTACCCAAGTCACTAGCCATCCGCAAGGTGGAGGCAGTGTCCCTGTGGACCGGTGCGCCCCTTTACGCTTTTTACTGGCTCATGTACCCGGCGATCTGGGTGCTCAATGGCGCGACCCGCATCGTGTTGCGCCTCTTTGCGCTGCGCGTGGATCAGCATGCCGGCGATGCACCCCATTCCCGCGATGAACTGGCGATGATCCTGGCCCTCAGTCAGGCGCAGGGCACCCTCGGCCAGCGCACCGGAGATATCCTCGATCGCACCCTCGATTTTACGGAACTGACGGCCGGGGACCTGATGCGTCCCGCCGCCGAGATGGTCTGTCTGATGTTGGAAGACAGCCCGGAAGAGATCCGCCAGGTGATGATGCGCCATCGCTTTACCCGTTATCCGGTGTGCGAAGGGGACCGCCAGCATGTGGTCGGCCTGCTCCACGTCAAGGATGCTTTTGCGACCCTGTCAAAGCACCCGGACCTGGGTGACCTGAAAACACTCCTGCGCCCGCTACCTTCCGTAGGCAGGGCGTTACCGGCCATGGACTTGCTTACCCATTTTCGTTCCGGCCACCCGCATTTTGCGCTGGTGGTGGATGATCTGGGCACCATCACCGGTTTTGTCACGCTGGATCACGTGCTGGAAAGTCTGCTCGGCGCTATCCCCGATGAGTTCCGGCACCAGCGGCGGGAGTGGCGGCGGCGCCTTGACGGCAGTTGGGTAGGTTCTGGCAGCCTCTCGCTGTATTCCCTGGAGCGCAGCCTGCACATCGACATTGACGAGGAGACTGCGGATACCATCGGCGGTCTGGTCATGCATCAGCTCGAAAGGGTTCCGGAAGAGGGAGAGCGGATCGCTTTTCCCAACTTCGACGTGGTGGTCTTGCGTAAAAAAGGTCCACGCATCACACTGGTGCAAGTGATCCCGCACCCCGACCAACCTGAATCCGACTGGTTTTCCTGATACGCTCCATGCAGAAAAGTGATTTTTATTATGAATTGCCTGATGCGCTGATCGCCCAGGCACCTCTCGCGGAACGCAGTGCCGCGCGCATGCTCATCGTTGATGGCCGCCAAGGCACTTGGGAAGATGCGCGGATATGCGATCTGCCCGACCTCCTCCAGCCCGGAGACCTGCTGGTCCTCAATGATACCCGTGTGCTTCCCGCGCGTTTGCAGGCCCGCAAAGCGACGGGTGGCGCGGTCGAACTGCTGCTCGACCGACTGGTCGATGCCCGGGAGGGCTGGTTTCTGGCGAAATCGTCCAAGGCGTTGCGACCGGGCATGCGCATTCATTTGCCGGGCGGTGCCGTTGCCACGGTAGAGGAAAAGGATGGCATGGACGTCCGTCTTATCCTGTCCGCGGACGCCCAGTGGTTACCCATTCTCGAAGCCGAAGGGAGTATGCCCCTGCCGCCTTA
>NZ_JBYCKR010000153.1:0-6641 GCF_057473505.1 Acidithiobacillus sp. TH-A35
TCGTTCTGCCGCTGCTCATCGGCCTCGGCGTGGCCTTTGCCATTTACATTGTGGTGCGCTGGCGCAACGGGGTGGATGTGGCGCATTTGCTCGGCACATCCACGCCCATGGCGGTCCTTTTTAGTGGGCTCACGACCCTCAGCGCCTTTGGTAGTATGGCGGTTTCCCGCGATCCCGGTATGGCCAGTCTCGGCGAGGCACTGAGCCTCGCGCTGGCCATTGTGTTGCTGTGCATTCTGATTGTACTTCCGGCTCTGCTGCTGCTCTTCACCCAGTCACCCCGCGAAGACGGTATCGCGCAGGATGAAGGCCGCTAATTTGTTAAAACAGAAAGGTAATCTCCTGTTTCTGGCGGCTGGTCTGCTCGGCCTGGGCTTGTCTGTCTTCCTGATCGTGCAGGCCGGCGTTTCCGGCATTGTGAAATTGTTGGCGGTAGCCGGCTGGGGCCTGCTTTGGCTTCTCCCCTTTCACCTGCTGCCGCAGGCTCTGGATGTGCTGAGCTGGAAGTGGCTGCTGCGCGGTGAAGCGCGCGCGCGCTACTGGTTTTTACTATGGGTCGCGCTGGTCCGCGAGGCCGTCAACGGTCTCCTGCCGGTGGCACGGGTGGGCGGTGAAATGCTTGGTGTACGTCTCTTGACTCGCTATGGCGTGCCCGGTTATATCTCCGGGGCTAGTGTCATGGTCGAAGTCACTTTGACCTTGTTGAGCCAGTTTGCTTTCACGATCGCGGGACTCCTGGTGCTCAGTTACGAGGTAAGTGATCGTCATCTGCAACTGGATGTGGTGTTTCTTTTGGCGCTGGTGTTGCCGCTGTTGGTGGTCTTTGTCTGGATGCAGCGGCACTGGGGTTTGTTCACTGTTCTACAGATACTGATGAAGAAACTCCTGGGTGGCAAGGACCTGCTCGCGCTCATAGGCGATCCGCAATATCTGGATGCCGAAATTCGCAGGCTCTATGCCCGCCGCTGGGGCCTGCTTCCGGCCAATTTCTGGCAACTGGCGAGTCTGTTGGCAGGCACCGCGGAGGTCTGGTTTACCTTCTGGCTGCTTGGGCATCCTATTCCCTTCTGGGCGGCGCTGCTCATGGAAAGCCTGGGGCAAGCCCTGCGCAGCATGGCCTTTCTGGTGCCTGGGGGACTGGGGGTACAGGAGGGTGGTTTCATCCTTTTCGGTAACGCTATCGGTGTGGGTCCCGACTTGGCGCTGGCCTTTTCGCTGGCACGGCGTTTCCGTGAAATCGTGCTGGGCATCCCGGTACTCTTGTCATGGCAAGTATTAGAGGGCCATCATGTACACCTTCAGTGGCGGCACAGGCATGCCAATGAGGAGAGCATTTCATGATCGCCATGTCTTTTGGATATGGGTTCCGGTACCCACATTCATTCTAAACGTTGGTGACCTTGTCCCACATACGCTTTGGTATGTTATACTGGCCACAAGGTGTTGTTCATTACTTACATGCTGCGTTGCAGCGAGGCGAGGGTATTCTACATGGGCGTTCCTTTAATTCAGAGCTATCGGGTAGGACGCTACATCCTTACGCAGAAATTGCGGGGGCGTAAACGCTATCCCCTGGTGCTGATGCTGGAGCCATTGTTCCGCTGCAACCTCGCCTGCGCGGGCTGCGGCAAAATTGATTACCCGGATGAAACGCTCGACAAACGCCTCTCTGTAGAGGAATGCATTGGCGCCGCCGAGGAATGCGGCGCGCCTATTATTTCCATCGCCGGTGGCGAGCCGCTGATTCACAAGGATATGCCCGCCGTCGTGGAGGGCCTCGTCGAGCGCAAGCGCTTTGTTTATCTTTGTACCAACGCACTACTCCTCAAGAAACGTATGGATGACTATCAACCGTCCCCGTACCTGACCTTCTCGGTGCACCTGGATGGCAACGAACATCGTCATGATGATTCAGTGTGTCAGCCTGGCACCTATCAGCGGGCGGCAGCGGCGATCCGCGAAGCGGTGGAAAAAGGCTTCCGGGTCACGGTCAACTGCACCCTCTTTCAGGGCGAAGGTGCTGAAGAAGTAGCGAGCTTCCTGGATGATTGCAAGGCCTTGGGTGTCGAGGGCGTGACCATCTCGCCGGGGTTCAATTACGAGCGGGCACCGCAGCAGGAGGTCTTTATCCAGCGGCGTGCCTCACGCCAGCTTTTTCGCGATATCTTCCGTATTGGCAAGGAGCGCAAGGCAAACTGGACGTTCAATCAATCCAGCCTGTTTTTAGATTTTCTGGCAGGTAATCAGAATTATCAGTGCACCCCTTGGGGCAACCCCACCCGCAACATTTTTGGTTGGCAGAAGCCCTGTTATCTGCTGGTCAGCGAGGGTTATGCGCAGAGCTTCAATGAGTTGATGGAGACGACGCCCTGGGATAAATACGGCGTGGGGGTGAATGGGAAATGTGACCAATGTCAGGTGCACTCTGGTTTTGAACCGACGGCCGTCAATGATACCTTCATCCATCCGCTGCGAGCCTTGAAAGTAGCGTTGCGCGGTCCGCGTACGGAGGGGCCGATGGCGCCAGACATGCCGGTGTCACCGCCTCCTCAGAGTCCCAGTCACCCGGTCTTTCCATTGCGCGTCGAACGTTGAGTTAATTCCGATTCGGGATGGATCTGGAGGAATTATGCTGAAAAAATCCGTAATAACGCTGTTGGCCTGTGCGGTGACGGGTATCACCCCAGCGCTCTCTGCAGCAGCGCTGGCTGCGCCAACGGCATCCACATCTACAACGTCAACGGCCAAGACGATTGTTGCGAATACGCCGGAAGCAACCATCACTGCATTGGATGCTGTTCTCATCAAATCCATGCAGGGTGGAAGCCGATTGGGTTACAGTGGTCGTTACCGCATTGTCGCCCCGGTGCTGCAGCGCGCTTTTGATTATCCGCAAATCGCCAGTCTGACGCTGGGCGCTTATTGGGAAAAACTCAGTCCAGAACAGCAAAAAGAGTTTGTTGGAGTGCTTGCTGATTTCACTGCAGCCACCTATGCCGCGCGTTTCGACAGCTACAACGGGGAGCGTTTTGCTATCACGAAGAGCGAAACCTTGCATCCCGGTACGGAGGGGGTATTCAGTACCTTTACAGAGCATAATGGCAAGGTGCATCGTTTTGATTATATTCTGCAGAAGCAAGGGGATCAGTGGCGCATCGTTAATGTCTTCGCCGACGGGGTCAGCGATCTTGCCCTGAAGCGGGCGGAATATACCGAAACCGTGCAGAAAAAGGGTTTTGCCGCACTGGTTGCGCATCTGAAAGCACAAATCGCCGGGTACGCCAAAGGGTCCCAATGACGCGATCAGGTGTGTATTTATCGGGAGTGATGCTGGCCCTTGGAATGTTGACCTTGTCGGGATGTGCCACGGTAAATGGGCCTCAGAGCGCCGCGGAATCGCCCGCAGACCCGCTGGCGGCCATCAACAGGCCGATGTTCCATCTGAACATGGGTCTTTATGATTATGTGCTGGAGCCGCTAGCCACCGGATATAAAACAGTGACCCCGGATTTTGTGCGCGAGGGGGTCAGCAACGTATTTGCCAATGTGGATATGCCCTATATTTTTATCAATGATTTCCTGCAAGGGCGTGGTCAGCAGGGAATGGAAGATCTGAGCCGATTCCTCGTCAATTCCGTGTTTGGTCTGGGCGGACTCTTCAATGTGGCGAACCGTCTGGATCTGCCCAACCACGAGAACAGCTTGGGGGTAACGCTGGGTGTCTGGGGGGTTCCGCAGGGACCCTATCTGGTGCTGCCGTTTTATGGGCCCAGCTCACTGCGCAGTTTGCCCGGTCTGGCGATGACGATTTTTACCGGGCCGGCATATTATCTGACCAGTGCCCCGGCTCAGTGGGCCATGACGGGTATGGGAGTCATCAACAAGGGCTATGTCGAAGGGCCCAACATTCGGATGGTCCAGGATGCCGTTAATCCTTACGTGTTTATGCGTAATGCCTGGGAACAGCATGAGCAGTATCTGATTTCTGGAGGGGCTGTCAGTAAAAACCAGTTGCTGGAGGGCCTGCAACTGCCGCCACCGGTGGCCAGCACACCAGATCAAGCCACCCAGAGTCACGAGAGCAAAAAAGGAAATCCATAATCATGGCCTTCGATCACGATACCGTGCGGCGCACGGCACATCTGGCCCGTATTGCGCTGCCGCAGACAGAAATACCCGCAGTGGCGGATCAGTTAGAGCGTATCATGGCTCTGGTGGAAGAACTGCGTGCGATTGACACGAAGGGTGTCCCGACCATGGCTCACCCTCTGGATCTGGATCAGCCCTTGCGTCCGGATACGGTTGGCAATCATGATCAGCGTGAGGTGCTTATGGCCAGTGCTCCGGCGGCTGAACACGGGCTTTTTCTCGTCCCCAAAGTTATCGAGTAGGAGCTGCACTTGGAACTCCATGAATTCTCCCTGCGGGAACTCCGCCAGGGCCTGCAGGAGCTGGATTTTTCTTCTGTAGAATTGACCACAACGTTGCTAAAGCGGATCTCCGCTCTCAATCCGGCGCTGAATGCTTTTGTCACGGTTACCGAGAGCAAAGCCCTCGCCGCCGCCGCGAGGGCGGATGCGCGACGTGCAGCTGGTGAAGATGGTCCCTTACTCGGCATTCCTATGGCCCATAAGGACATCTTCTGCACTGCGGGGGTACGCACCACGTGTGGTTCAAAGATGCTGGAGCACTTTGTCGCGCCCTACAACGCCACCGTGGTTGAGCGGCTGGCGGCAGAAGGCATGGTCATGCTGGGTAAGCTGAATATGGATGAATTCGCCATGGGTTCTTCCAACGAGACCAGTTATTTTGGCCCGGTGCGCAATCCCTGGCATACCGGCATGGTGCCCGGCGGCTCTTCCGGGGGCTCCGCCGCTGCGGTGGCAGCGGGCCTGATCCCCGTGGCGACGGGCACGGATACCGGGGGTTCTATCCGCCAGCCAGCCGCCCTTTGTGGCATCACGGGTATCAAGCCGACGTATGGCCGGGTCTCCCGTTACGGCATGATCGCCTTTGCTTCCAGTCTGGATCAGGGCGGTCCCATGGCACGTAACGCCGAGGACTGTGCGCTGATGCTGAACGTGATGGCCGCGCATGACCCGCGCGATTCCACCAGCCACCCGGCCGCTGCCAGTGATTTTTTACGCGGTCTGGATCGTCCCTTGCATGGTTTGCGGGTGGGGGTTCCGGAGGAGTTTTTCGGCGCCGGTCTCGACCCCGAGGTGGCGGCCGCCGTGCAGGCGGGTATTGCGGAGCTCGCCCGGCAGGGCGCCGCGGTGCAGTCGATTCGCCTGCCTAATAATCCCCATGCGGTGAGCACGTACTATGTCCTGGCGCCGGCGGAGGCCTCCAGCAACCTGGCCCGTTTTGACGGCGTGCGCTACACCCACCGGGCGGCGAACCCTGCCGATTTGACCGATTTGTATCAGCAGAGCCGGTATGAGGGCTTTGGTGCGGAGGTGCGGCGACGGATTCTGGTGGGCACCTACGTGCTCTCTGCGGGTTACTATGATGCCTATTATCGCAAGGCCCAGCAGGTGCGCAGCCTGATTCGCGAGGATTTCCGGCGGGCTTTTGCGGAAGTGGATGTGATCGTCGGACCGACCACGCCGACTCCGGCCTTTCCGCTGGGGGCCAAAAACGCGGATCCGGTAGCCATGTATCTGGCGGATATTTATACCATCGCGGTGAATCTGGCGGGCATTCCCGCGCTCAGCGTTCCCTGTGGTTTCACTGCGGCCGGGTTGCCTGTCGGCATGCAGTTGATGGGGGATTACTTCGCCGACGATCTATTGCTCAATGTGGCCCATCGCTATCAGCAGGAAACCCAATGGCATCGCGCGCGTCCGTCCTTGCAGGCGGGGGAGGCTTGAGTATGGACTGGGAAGTTGTCATCGGCCTGGAAGTCCACGCCCAGCTCAATACCGCCACCAAAATATTTTGCGGCTGTCCGACCGCTTTCGGTGCGGAGCCTAACAGTCACACCTGCCCGGTCTGTCTGGCTATGCCCGGTGCTCTGCCGGTCCTCAATGCGGCAGCAGTAGATAAAGCTATCGCTTTAGGGCTGGCGATTGGCGCGGAGCTGAACCGGCACAGTATTTTTGCCCGCAAGAACTACTTTTACCCCGATCTGCCCAAGGGCTATCAGATCAGCCAATACGAGCTGCCCGTCGTCGGCAAGGGGACGCTGACGGTGCAACTGGCTGACGGTGTGGAAAAGGTAGTGGGTGTCACCCGTGCTCACCTTGAAGAAGACGCCGGTAAATCACTGCACGAGGCCTTTATCGGTCAGTCTGGCATCGACCTGAACCGCGCGGGTACGCCGCTGTTGGAAATCGTGTCGGAGCCGGATATGCGGTCGCCGGCTGAGGCGGTGGCGTATCTCAAGAAACTGCATGCCCTGGTGCGTTATCTGGATATTTGTGACGGTAACATGCAGGAAGGCTCCTTCCGTTGTGACGCCAACGTCTCCCTGCGGCGGCCGGGCGCGGCATACGGGACCCGGGCAGAGATCAAGAATCTCAACTCTTTCCGTTTTCTGGAAAAGGCGATTGAATACGAGATCGTTCGCCAGCGCGATATTCTGGAGAGTGGTGGTCAGATTGTGCAGGAAACACGTCTCTATGATGCAAATCGCGACG
>NZ_JBYCKR010000154.1:0-10868 GCF_057473505.1 Acidithiobacillus sp. TH-A35
CAAGGGAGACGATTTACACGCGCAAACTGATCCGCCGCGGTCATTTTATTCCTGAGGCGCGGCACAGCAACCTCTACCTGATGCGTCCGGCTGGAGAGTTTATTGAGACTCCGCTGATCCGGGTAAAAGGTAGCCGGACGCTGGCAGATATCGCGGTACTGCTCCATCGCGGCCGTGAAATACCGCATATCCTGATCGTCGAAGGGACGCAACCCCGTGCGGTACTGACCGCCCCGCGCGTACGTGAGTTGCTGCGACACCGACAATCCTCGACCCCCATAGAAAATTTCGCCAGCGAGGATTGGTTTAGTGTTCCTGTGGATTACCAAATATATGACTTGGTCGCCCGCTTCCGTGCCACCCATCAGGAATGCGCGCTACTCTGCCGGGTTGATCCCCCGGAACATCACGAAGATGTTATAGCTATTGTGACGATTGAGGATGTGCTGGCCTACACCTCCCTGCCCATGCGCTTGCTACGCCCTCACATAGCGCAGTGACAGGGGCATTCTAATGGAACTTTCCGCATGGTTTCATCGCAGTTTGGAGCCGCATCACGAAGGTCCTGGTTTGATTCTGCTGGGTGCCGGAGTGGGTTTATTGACCGGGTTGGGTGCCGTACTTTTCCATTATCTGATTGCCGGCATTCATAATGCAGCCATTTTAGGCACTTTTGGTATTGCGCAAAACGCACGGGAACATACTCCCGTCTCCCCGTGGGGCGCATGGATTATTCTTGTGCCGGTGATCGGCGCCCTGCTGGTAACCGTGCTGGTGCGCAACTTTGCACCGGAAGCGCAGGGTGCCGGTGTCAGCCAGGTACTACGTGCGGTGCATGCCAATCGGGGCCATATGCGGCCGGTGATTGCGATCATGCGACCGGTGGCGACGGCCATCACTATCGGCACGGGCGGTTCTGCCGGCCGCGAGGGTCCGGCCATGCAGTTCGGTGCCGCTATCGGCGCCCTGGTAGGGCATCTTTTCCGGGTGCCCGATTACCGACGCATCCATTTGTTGGGTTGTGGCGTCGGTGCCGGTATCGCCGCCGTCTTCAATGCGCCTCTGGGTGGATGGTTTCTGGCCATGGAAGTGATCGTGCCTGACTGGCGGCCCTGGACCGTTCTGTCCACGCTCGTGGCGACGGCCTCTGCCAGTTGGGTGACACAGGAGGTTTTCGGGAACGCCCATCTCTTCGCGCATGCCAGCATCGCCCATTGGAATGGCAGCCTTATGTTACCGACCTTTGCCGTGCTGGGCAGCTTCATGGCGCTGATGAGTATCGGTTTTATCCAACTGATGGATGGTGTTGACGCCTATAGTCGGCAACTACTGCAAAATCCTTACACACGGCACATGTCCGGCATGCTGCTGGTTGGTATTCTGATTTATCTGACCGATCGTCTGACGGGTCATTACTATTTGATCGGCGGCAGCTATGCGGGGATATCCGATGTACTGGTCCAGCAGATTCAATGGCCACTGCTTCTGCTGACTTTGCTGGTCCTGAAGGCGGTGGCTACCAGTTTGACCATCGGTACCGGTGGTTCCGGGGGGATTTTCTCGCCTTCCCTGTTTATGGGGGCGGCACTTGGCAGTTGTTTGGGAATGCTCCTGGAACCCATTATCGGTGTCCCGCATCTGGCGGCCCTGTTCGCCCTGTGTGGAATGGCCGGTATGGTGGCGGCCACCACCGGGGCTTTGCTCAGTGCGCCCGTGATGGTGGTGGAGTTAACCGGAAACTACCATGTTCTGCTGCCGACCATGGTGACTGCCCTAACCGCTTTTGCCGTACGTCGTGTGTTTTTGCAGGATAGTATTTATACCTTGCCACTGCATCGCGAGGGGCTTCCCGTTCCTGAAAACCATTATATTGTCGAAGAGAAAATGGATGACAAATGATCCGCACTTCCCATACGCCACAACCTCATTTTTTGAAATGAGTTACCCATTTGAGATGATGAGGGGAACCAACAAGATTATATCTTGTCCATAGACTACAATGGGGCCTAAAATGATAAGGTAACTAACAATGACATACCGCAACGCTGTCGCTGTCTTTCTGTTTTCTATATTGTTTTTATCTGGGTGCTCTGGTGCAACATCTAATGGGTCTCCATATCCGCACAAAAGCGCGGCATGGTTTTCAAGAACAAAAAATACTGAAGCGCTTCATGTTCAACTGAGTTGGTGCGCCAGGCACAACCCCGATATGTCCTTACATTCTTGCACAATAGCGAAAGAGGCCTACGTAAAGATAGGCGGGCAGTGGAATGAAATGACAATAAAGCTATTTAAGTCTAATCCATAAGTAATCAACAATTCGTTAACTATGCCCTCAATAACCCGACAAAAGGATAAATATGACCACCCCACAAAACGCCCTGGACGGACGTGAACGCCGATCCATTATTGCCTTGGCCGGAATATTTGGTTTACGCCTGCTCGGCTTGTTTCTGGTATTACCGGTGTTTTCCGTCTATGCCCACGGATTGCATGGGGCAATGCGCCATCCGGTACTCATTGGCATTGCTCTGGGTGCTTACGGTCTGACTCAGGCCATTTTTCAAATCCCCTTCGGCAGACTGTCAGATAAGTGGGGCAGGAAACCCGTCATTGCGGCGGGACTCCTCATTTTTGCCATTGGCAGCGTTATCGCCGCACAGGCCACCAGCATCGAATGGTTGCTGGTAGGGCGAATCATACAAGGTGCAGGTGCCGTAGCCGCCGCCATTATCGCGCTCACCGCGGATCTGGTGCGCGAAGAACGCTGGACCAAGGCTATGGCCACTATTGGCATTACCATTGGCATCAGCTTTAGCGTGTCGCTGGTGTTATCCGCGCCGTTAGCACAATGGATTGGGGTGCAAGGGATATTTTGGTTGACGGCGGCGCTGTCCATCCTCGCCATCGGCGTGCTCTACAAGGTGATTCCGGCTGTTCCAGCACGCTTTCATCGCGATGCCGAAATGAATCCTGCGGCGCTGAAGGACGTACTGAGGAATCCCAACCTGCTCCGTTTGGACTTTGGTATATTTTCGCTCCACACTGGTCTGACAGCGCTCTTCGTGGTGCTGCCCTTGGTACTTATTGATCCGCAGCATCCGCTCCTCTCAGAGGCGGATCAGTGGATGTTGTATCTTCCGGTCATGCTGCTTTCTTTCGTGGCAATGATCCCTCTTATTATTGTCGGTGAGGCGAAGCATCGTCTCCGTGAAGTCTTTGTGCTGGCGATTGCAATTTTGCTGGCCGCGGTCATCTGGATGGCGCTCTCCAATCACAGTATCTGGTCTATTGCCATCGCGCTCTTTTTGTTTTTTGTGGGTTTCAATGTGCTGGAGGCAAGCTTACCTTCTTTGGTGGCCAAGTTCTGCCATCCGGGCGCCAAGGGAACGGCCACTGGCGTATATACCACGGCGGAGTTTTTAGGGGCATTCAGTGGCGGTTTGTTGGGAGGATTACTTTATCTGCCCGGTCAACACAACTACAGTGATGTCTTTTGGGCCGTGGCGGCCATCTATTTGATCTGGTTGATAGTGGCACTCACGATGCAGCAGCCACGTTATGTCGCCACCAGGATATTTCCTCTTCCTGCCGATAGCCAGGATAACGCGCAACTCACCCAGCAGCTTCTGCAATTGCCTGGGGTAGTGGAAGTGGCAGTTTTTCCGGATGAGCGCGCGGTGTATTGCAAGGTAGAGAGCAAAATATACGATGATGAGCGGGTGCGGGCGATTATTGGGTATGCACGTCAAGCATAGGCGATTCAGACAATAAAAGAGGAGAACTTTATGCAGCCAATTTTATGGGATAGTGGTACAAGGTGGTTACATATCGGGTTGTCTACTACACTAACATTTGAATTGTTCGGTGCTTTACTGGTTTCTGATCCGAATACCAGGATGTACTTCATTATTCATGAGTGGGTTGGTCTTTTGGCCACAGCTATCCTCATGGTCGAGTGGTTATGGATCTACGCTGACGGACAGTCAAAAATTCTTTTCCCATGGAACAGTAACGGGATATCGGTAATAAAGACAGACATTCTGGCTCTATTTAAAGGGAAACTACCGCAGGCGGGACGCGCCGTAGGTCTGCCCGGATTCTGGCATGGCATTGGAATCCTCTCCATGACCGGCTTGGCGATTACTGGCGTACTCATTTTTCTCGTAATCCCCGGTGGGCGCGGTGCATCTTCGTCCTCAGCCGGTGCCGCTGCTTTTACCACGCTTTCTGGAGTCCATAGAGAGATTTCCTACGTTGCATGGGTTTATTGGATTGGTCACGTTTCAGCTGCCATCCTCCATCAGGTGCGAGGTGATCCTGTCTTTCGCGCGATTTTTTTGCTGCGCAAATGATAGGTATTAGCAGTTCTGTTGCGGCAACTAAATAGGTGCTAACAGTTACCATTATGAGTGTTACCACTCATACAGAAAATTGGGGAAGAAGTGAAAATATCAAAGACCAAGGCGAAAGCAATAAAGTATTTTTTGTTTTTTAGCATCACGCCAGCAGTCGGAGTAATCATATATTTTTCATTTAACTTTTTTGGGATAGATATCGGCTTTGAATATATTATATATCTACTGATATTGGTTCTCTTTGTGAAGCTTATTGTTGGCGGCGTAGTTATCACCGTATTAAAAAAAGATAAAGAAGAATGATCCATATAATAACTGTTTCCGCTGCATACCTGCCATTGGAGGTAAAGAGCATATCGGGGGGTTGAGAACCCGCGAGATGGAAGGATCAGGTTATTGCCATTACCCTATTAGATCCCGCGGCTATAGGCACCTTATATTGCTACGATCCATCCTCAGACCACAATGCTGTGGCCCCCATATTCCGCAAATATTGCTGATGAGCCGCGCACTCCTCGGGACTGGCGCGAATCACCCGCAAGGGGTCTCGTGGCCGCGCCAATGGCGCCGGCATGATCGCGCTCCGGCCATCCCCAAAGCGTTGGGTTTCCCCTGCGGCATGGGCGCCACCCGCAGCCCCCAACAGCCCCATCATATCCACCTGCCCACCCGTCATGGCCAGATAAACCTCAGCGAGTATCTCGCAGTCCAGCAAGGCACCGTGCAGATCACGACGGCTGTTGTCCACATTATAGCGTCGGCACAAACTGTTCAGATCATTTTTCTGGCCGGGATGGCGGCGGCGCGCATCCACCAGGGTATCCATTACCGCCTGCCGTAACGGTGCTTTTTCCACCTGTTGCAGTTCATGATTCAAAAAACCCAGATCAAAAGGCGCGTTGTGAATAATGAGTTCCGCCTCGCCCAGGAAGTCCAGAAAGGCGTCCGCGACCTCAGCGAAACCCGGCTTATCCTGCAAAAACTCGGCGGTCAGTCCATGCACCCGCAAGGCCTCGGGATCACTGCCGCGCTGCGGATTAAGATATTGCTGGTAATGCACCCCCGTCACCCGCCGGTCAATCAACTCCACGGCACCGATTTCAATCACCCGATGCCCTTGCTTCCAGTCGATGCCCGTGGTTTCCGTATCCAGCACCACCTGCCTCACAGCCATCCTTCACCCTCCTGTACTTGCCCGCCCGCCGCATACTGGTCCATGACCAGATTCAGCAACGCGTCTACTCGTTCATTCTCGATATGCCCCGAGTGCCCTCTCACCCACTCCCATTGGATCTCGTGACGTGCCGCCACGGCCGCCAACGGCTCCCAGATATCCCGATTTTTGACCGCATCCCCACCCGCGGTCCGCCAGCCCCGGCGTTGCCAGCCAACCAGCCATTGAGTCATACCATCGCGCAGATAGCGGGAATCACTAACTACCCGCACGACGCTGGGACGCTTGAGTGCCTCCAGGCCGCGCAAAGCCGCGGTCAACTCCATCCGGTTGTTCGTCGTTTCCGGAACGAAGCCCCATAAGACCTTCTCCTGCCCGGCCAGCCGCAGACACGCACCCCAAGCCCCCAAACCCGGATTACCGCGACAAGCACCATCAGTGAATAACTCTATGATTTTTTTTGGCATGACGCAGGGTTCTCGGCAGGATCGGGGCCGTCATAGGCAACAGGCGCTTCGGAACGGACTTTTTGACGCCCGGAACGCAACTTGAGGAGCGGACGCAGCGCGCCGACCAGCGGGCGCTCGGGATCACGCCGCTGCGCCAGCAACAAATAGGCGTTGGCCCCTGCCGGCCACCAGCGGTCGCCCATCAGTTCCATCCACTGCGCATTGCGCTTCAGGCCCGGCACGGAATATTGAAAGTAACGTCCCTCTCGCAGCACAAAATCCTGCCCTTCCAGCAGGGTACGTAGTCGTCCCAGAGGCAGAAAGGGACGCCGCCACGGCCAGGCGCGGTCCCGGCGCCAGAGGTGCCAGCGGCGGACCACACTCAGACTGCCCCCTGGGTTGAAATCCATAATCAGCACATGTCCCTCTGGGCGCAGCACCCGCCAGCACTCCTCCAGCACCGCCTGCGGATTGGCTATCCGGGTAAGACAGAATGGGATGATAACCAGATCGAAACGCATGGCCGCAAAGGGCATCGCCTCACAGGCGCCATAGGCTTGCAGATACTCGTCGGAAGGCAAGACAAAGCCATCATTGAGCAGCACCCAGGTGTGCTCATGACCGGGCGGCAGTCCCCAGAAAACGGGTTGCCCGAGTTGCAGAATAGTCTCCGGGTGCAGGCGTTCTACCCAGCGCGGCAGAATATCCCGGGCGCGGTCCAGCAGGAGGCGGCCGCTGCTACCATCCCACCAGATGGCGGCACGACGCGCCCGTGGTCGACTGCGACGTCCCAGACTCTGCATATCAGCGCAATGGCCTTGCAGCGGCGAAAAAAGAAAACACTAGCGTCGGGTACCCCAATTCAATGCCATAATGGGCCTATGGTACCTTGCCCGTAGCGAGATGCAAAAATGCCCATTCATTTTATCCCCGCCTTCACAGATAACTACATCTACGTCGCAGAAACACCCAAAGGAGCATGGATTATCGACCCCGGTTGTGCAGAGCCCGTCTTCGCCTGGTGCGCAGAACATCAGCTCCGCCCCAGCGCCATTCTCTGCACCCATCATCATGCAGACCACACCGGCGGTGTGGAAGCATTGGTGCAACATTTCCGCATACCGGTCTATGGCGCCAACCAGCGCATCCCGCAACTCACCCACGCTGTCCGCGCGGGCTCTTTGGCGCTGGACAAGGAGTCGCTCACCGTGCTGGAAGTGCCCGGCCATACCCGCGATCATCTTGCCTACGCCTGGAAAGACGCGCTTTTCTGCGGAGATACCCTCTTCGCCGCAGGCTGCGGGCGCCTCTTTGAGGGCACCGCGGCGCAGATGTTTCACAGTCTGCAACAGTTCGCCAAATTGCCGGGGGATACTGCCGTCTACTGCGCCCACGAATACACCCTCAGCAATCTGCGCTTCGCAGCACAGGTCGACCCAGAGAACCCGGTCATAGCGCAGCGCCAAAAAGAGGCCACCGCACAGCGCGCGCGCAACGAACCCACCTTACCCTCCAGCATGGCCCTGGAGTGCGCCAGCAACCCCTTCCTGCGCTGCCATGAGCCTGCCTTGATCCACAGTGCCAACACCTTCGATCCCGACACCGGCGACGACCCTGTCCGCGTCTTCAGCACGCTACGCCGCTGGAAAGATCACTTTTCCTGAGTTCAGCGCCGTGTCGGCAGGCACATCAGTTCAAAACGCTCAGTCCAGGCTTTACGCAAGACCCGCCGCACGGCCTCAGCGTCCACCGCGGCAAGGGTCTGGAGGGATTCTTCCACCGGCACCAGGCGCCCCAGATACAGCCATTGTCGCGTCAGGCGGCTCATGCGAATTTCCGCATCCTCCTGCCCGAGCAGGAGCTGAATCCGCAGACTGCGCTTCGCCCAAGCCATATCCTCCACCGTCGGTCCATGCTCCAGTAATGTCGCCAGAACCTCCGCCATAGCCTCTGCCGCCTGAGCTTGCTGTGCCCCCGGTGTGGCCGCATAGAGCATCCACTCCCCGCAATCACGGAGAGTGTCGAGATGGGAAAATACCTGATACGCCAGCCCCCGTTTTTCACGCAGTTCGCGGAACAGATAGGACGCCGTGCCGCCGCCCAGTATGGCATTGGCCACCACATAAGCCAGATAGTCCTCTGCAGCAACGCTGCAAGCCGGCGCCATCCAGATCAGATGTGCCTGTTGCGCCTGGGCACGGCGCAGGCGTTTCTGTCCGCCATGAAACTGCGGGGTGGGCACTGCGGCATGGGCGCCATGGCGCGGTCCCCGGAAAGCCGCCTCCGCCCAGGCACAGAGCGCCGTATGCTCCACTTCCCCGACGGCGGTGACAATCAGTGGCGACTCGGCGAGGACCCGCTGGTGATAGGCTTGCAAGCGCTTCCGACTGGCTGACCGGATACATTGTGCATTCCCCAGCACCGGCCAGGCCAGGGGATGCGCCCCCCAGATTTCCGCGAGAGCACGCTCCTGCGCCCAGTCCTCCACATCCTCAGCGGCCATGGCCGCCTCTTGCGCGACTACCCGCTTTTCGAGGCGCAGGTCGGCGTGGTCAAAGCGCGGTTTCGTCAGCAGCTCGGTCAGCAGCGCAAACGCTTCGGCGGCGTCTTCCGCCAGCACGGTCCCGTGAAACACCGTGCTTTCGCGATCCGTGAACGCATTGATGGTGCCGCCCAGCGACTCCATGGCCGCATTGAGCGCATCACCATCGCGCTCCGTACTGCCTTTGAAGAGCATGTGCTCCAGCAAATGGGCAAAGCCGTTTTCGTCCGGGGCCTGATCCCGGCTGCCATTGCCGACGGTCAGGGACAAAGCCACACTCCGGCGTCCGGGCAGACGCTCACTGATCACCGTCACCCCGTTATCCAGCGTTGTGCAGAGCGATTCGGTGGCGCTCGTCAGGCGTTCAACCATATTGATAATGATGTCGGCGGACAGCTTATTGCGGGATATCCTTCCTGCTCAGCTTGATCTTGCCCTGACGATCCACCTCCAGGACTTTGACGCGCACCGTCTGCCCTTCCTTGAGGTGGTCGTGGACATCGCTGACGCGCTCGTTGCTGATCTGGGAAATGTGCAACAGGCCATCCCGCCCCGGCAGAATCGTCACAAAGGCACCGAAATCCATGATCTTGGCCACCTTGCCATCATAAATGGTATCGACCTGCACATCCGCCGTCAGCAATTCGATACGCCGCTTCGCTGCTGCGCCCGCTTCACCGTCCACAGAAGCGATGGTTACCGTGCCGTTGTCCTGAATATCAATAGTCGCGCCGGTTTCTTCGGTCAGGGCACGGATGACCTTGCCGCCTGGTCCGATGACGTCGCGGATGCGATCCGGATTAATCTGGATGGTGATAATACGCGGTGCATAGTCGGACAACTCGCCACGGCCTGTGGACAGCACACCGTTCATGAGTCCGAGGATATGCAGTCGCCCGGCCAGCGCCTGCTCGAGCGCCTGCGCCATGATTTCCCGGGTAATCCCATCAATCTTGATATCCATCTGCAGGGCGGTCACCCCCTGTTCTGTGCCCGCCACCTTGAAATCCATATCGCCCAGATGATCTTCATCACCGAGAATATCGGTGAGCACGGCAAAGCGGTCGCCTTCCTTGATGAGGCCCATGGCCACACCCGCCACCGGCGCCTTGAGCGGCACGCCAGCATCCATCAGCGCCAGGGAGGCACCGCAAACGGTCGCCATGCTGGAAGAGCCGTTGGACTCCAGCACTTCAGAGACCACCCGCAAGCTGTACGGGAATTCGCTATTACCGGGCAGGACCGCCGCTACTGCGCGCTTAGCCAAGCGCCCGTGGCCGATTTCCCGGCGCTTGGGGGAACCCACCATACCCGTCTCACCGGTAGAAAAAGGTGGAAAGTTGTAATGCAGCATAAAGCGATCACGACTCTCCCCTTGCAGGGCGTCAATGATCTGTTCATCACCCTTGGTGCCCAAGGTCGCCACCACCAGGGCCTGGGTTTCACCCCGGGTAAAGAGCGCCGAACCGTGGGTCCGCGGCAACACGCCCGTCTCGATGGTGATGGGACGCACCGTCTTGCTGTCCCGGCCATCAATGCGCGGCGCGCCATCTAAAATGCGTCCGCGCACAATGCTGGTTTCGATTTTTTTCAACAGGCCACGAACCAGGTCGCCGCGCTGCGCATCTCCCGCGGCGAAGGCTGTCGCCATGGCTTGCTGCACTTCTTCCAGGCGCTTGCTGCGTGCCTGCTTCTCCGTCAGCGCATAAGCTTCCTGCAAGAGCCGCGTGGCCTCCTCGCGCACCAGCGCGCCCAGGGCCTCATCAGCCACCGGCGCCACCCACTCCCAGCGCGATTTACCGGCTTCCCGCGCCAAGGCCTCAATCGTCTCGATAACCGGCTGGAATTGCGCGTGACCGAACATCACCGCTTCCAGCATGATCTCTTCGGACAATTGCTGCGCCTCGGACTCGACCATGAGTACAGCCTGCTGGGTCCCTGCCACCACGAGATCCAGTTGCGAAGTGGTCAACTGCGAGTAACTGGGGTTCAACACATACTGCCCGTCGATATAACCCACCCGGGCCGCACCAATCGGACCATTGAACGGAATGCCGGAAATCGCCAGGGCCGCCGAAGCACCGACCAGCGCCAGGATATCGGGATCATTATCACGATCCACCGACAGTACCGTGGCGATAACCTGCACTTCGTTCATGAAGCCCTTGGGAAAGAGCGGCCGGATGGGCCGATCAATCAGCCGTGAGGTCAGCGTCTCCTTTTCAGCAGGTCGCCCTTCACGCTTAAAAAAACCACCAGGAATTTTGCCCGCTGCATAGGCCTTTTCCTGATAGTTGACCGTCAACGGAAAGAAATCCTGGCCCGGCTTCACCTCCCGGCGGCCC
>NZ_JBYCKR010000155.1:0-7853 GCF_057473505.1 Acidithiobacillus sp. TH-A35
GCCAGCGTGGCGGCCAAGTTCTAAAGTCTGATTGACATCCGCAGGTTAGCGGCGGA
The DNA here is from genome assembly GCF_057473505.1 of Acidithiobacillus sp. TH-A35. Classification (NCBI taxonomy): domain Bacteria; kingdom Pseudomonadati; phylum Pseudomonadota; class Acidithiobacillia; order Acidithiobacillales; family Acidithiobacillaceae; genus Acidithiobacillus; species Acidithiobacillus sp. TH-A35. Next base: position 57 of record NZ_JBYCKR010000155.1, read on the forward strand.
TTTCTAAAAATCCTCTATCCGGTGGCCTTACGGTCACCGGATTTTTGCTATTTTGATCTCACCAGTGGTAACCCATTCCGCATATTGCACGAGGTCATCATGGCCAGTTTGTGCAGACCCGGAAAAGCCTGCGTCTCTACGGGAAGCAGACGCTTGCGGTGGAAATCCGAGAGTTGCTCAGGGGATCAGGGACGCCCCTGCACTGACCATATCCCCGGTCGCTGATGCGGTATCAGAGACGGCAGCACAGCCCGCCAGTGATCCGAAAATAACCAGGAGGCCTGCAATGCGCATTATGAAGCCGCTGATATGGATTTTATGCATCATGGAAAATACTCTTTGGATAATGCGAATAACTGGCCTGAATAATAGGTGTTATTCATTGATGGCTCATGAAACTTGTTTTTAACTGGTTAACATGTCCAGGGATTTCTAACAAGCGGAAAATCGCCATAAGAACCGTTCGGACGCTGTGGCGGAGAGGATATCAGGCGGCACTACCCCGCGCGTGCGCAAGATCAGGATAACCATCCTTTAACCACAGCCCCGGCAGGGCTTCCAGAATCTCCCGCACCAGTTCCGGTCCCCGAAAAATCAGCCCGCTATAGACCTGCAATAGACTGGCTCCCGCCCGGATCTTGGCATAGGCATCTGCCGCACTGAGGATACCACCGACGCCAATGATGGGTACCTGTCCCTGGGTCGCACGATAGAGTTGCGCGATGACGGCATTGGATTGCTCCAGCAATGGTGCACCGCTCAGGCCCCCGCTTTCGGAGAGTCCGGGCTGGGAAACCGGGCGTTCTACAGTGGTATTGGTGGCGACAAAACCATCCACCAGAGGTTCCGTGCCTAAGGCCAGACCACCGATAGCGTTGAGGTCATCATTATCCAGATCTGGAGCAAGCTTCAGGAGCAGAGGCAGAGGGGGGCGCTGATGCTGCACGGCCAGACGTTGGTTGGCCGCAGCAACGGCACTGAGCAGCCCCCGTAAGGCCTCCTCCCCCTGCAATAATCGCAGCCCCGGCGTGTTGGGTGAACTGACATTGATGCAGAGATAGTCGCCATAGTGAAAGAGCAACTCCAGCGCGGTGACATAGTCGTCCTGCGCCTGATCCAGCGGGGTGTCCTTGTTTTTGCCGAGATTGATGCCGATAGGCACCGGATGGCCAGGTAATGCCGCCAGTCTTCGGGCAACTGCCGCAGCCCCTTCACCGGGGAAACCCATGCGGTTGATGACCGCTTGCTGTGCCGGATAACGAAAGACCCGGGGGCGCGGATTACCCGGCTGCGGACGCGGCGTCACTGTGCCGATTTCGATGAAGCCGAAGCCGAGGGCAGGGAGAATGGCGGCGGCGCGGGCGTCCTTGTCATAGCCGGCAGCGAGACCGACGGGGTTGGGAAAATGCAGGCCCCAAAAGTCCTGCGCCAGACGCGGATCGGTGACGCTATAGTGCTTTGTCAGGTAGGCCATGCTCTGTGGCATGCGCCCCAGTGCTTCCAGCGCAGCGATGCTCAGGGTGTGGGCGCGCTCCGGGTCCAGCGTAAAAAGCAGGGGGCGCAGCAGGCCGTAGCTCATGCCCAATCCCTGGGTGTGAGGAAGTCTTCCTTGAGGCGGCCTTCGGGGCTATCGGCTTCGCCCTGCCAGTCGTAGGCCCAGGCCGCCAGGGGCGGCAGGGACATGAGGATGCTTTCGGTGCGCCCGCCGGACTGCAGGCCGAAGAGGGTGCCGCGGTCATAGACGAGGTTGAATTCCACATAGCGCCCTCGGCGCAGGAGTTGAAATTGCCGCTCGCGTTCACCGTAGGGCAGGTCCCGGCGCCGGGCGACAATGGGCAGATAGCTGTCGAGGAAGCTGTTGGCCATATCCTCCCAGAAGGCCTGCAGAAGCTCGCCATCGCCGTTGAGGTCGTCGAAAAAGATACCACCGATACCGCGCATTTCCTGACGGTGCCTGATGGTGAAGTAGTCGTCGCACCAGGCTTTGAAGCGCGGATAAAAGCCCGAGTCGTGGCGATCACAGGCGGTTTTGAGGGTGCTATGGAAATGCCGGGCGTCTTCCTCAAAGCCGTAGATGGGCGTCAGGTCGGCGCCGCCGCCGAACCACCACACTGGTCCCGCCGAGAAAAATCGGTAGTTCATGTGAACGATGGGGACGTAGGGGTTGCGGGAATGCAGTACCAGTGAGACGCCAAGGGCGGTGAAGGTCTGTCCGGCCAGTTCTGGGCGGTGTGCGGTAGCCGAGGCGGGAAGCTGGTCGCCATGGACTTTTGAGAAGTTGACCCCGCCTTTTTCCAGCAAAGCGCCGTCGGCAATAACCCGGGTGCGGCCGCCGCCACCGCCGGGCCGTTCCCAAAGATCTTCGCGGAATTTCGCTGTGCCGTCTGCCGCTTCCAGGGCGTCGCAGATGCGATCCTGCAGGTTGCGGAGGAAAGTTTCCATTTCGTCTAAGGATGGCTGTTGCATGCTTTTACTCCCGTAAGATACGACCGCTGCGGGCATCGACAATACGGCTGGGGCGGCGTTGCCCCCCCATCCGGGCTGGTAGTACCCACAGGGAATGACCAAAATAGCGGTACAAGGTGCGCAGGTCACGGGCCGGTTGTTGCCCTGCCGGATTGGCACTGGTGGAGACCATGGCGCCGCCAAAGACCCGCGACAACGCGACGATAGCCGGATGGGTACTGATCCGCACCGCAATGCCCTCATGGCGTCCGCGTATCCAGGAGGGGACCTTCGGTGCGGCGGGAAGTACCAGTGTCGTTCCGGGCCAGAGCCGTGCCAGCAGAGTCGGGTCTATTACTTGCGCTGACCAGTAGTGTCGGGTTTCTGCCACCCGGCCTGCTACCAGAAGAACGCCTTTATGTTGTGGCCGCCTTTTTAGGACCAGAACCCGGCGCAGCGCACGCCGGCGGCGCGGGTCGCAGCCCAGTCCCCAGACCCCTTCCGTAGGATAGGCGATGACCCCACCGCGCCGTAAATGCGCTACCCCCCGACGAATATCTTGACGGCGCGGATGGCTGGGCAGCATCAGCCGAAAACGCGGTCAGGCGCGCCGCAGGCCGCGGTAGCCGATGTCCTGCCGATACTGCAGGCCGGGCCAGCGGATATCGGCGACGGCGGCATAAGCCCGCTGCTGCGCAATCGCCAGGCTTTCTCCCAGTGCCGTGACGCCGAGCACCCGACCACCAGCCGTGATGACGGTGTCGTCGTCTGCCGTAGTCCCGGCATGGAAGATTTTGACCGCATCCCCCTGCGTCTTGTTGAGACCGAGAATGGGGTCACCTACCTGCGGATGATCAGGATAACCCGCAGCCGCCAGCACGACGCAGAGGGCAGCGCGACTGTCCCAGTCGAGAGCCTTCGGCAGCGGATCGCCGCGGGCCGCGGTCAGCAAAAGCGTATAGAGGTCGGAACGCAAACGCATCATCAGCGGCTGCGTCTCGGGATCGCCCAGTCGGCAGTTAAACTCCAGCACCTTGGGTCCGGTGGAGCCGATCATCAGGCCGGCATAGAGAAAGCCGCAGTAGGGCGTGCGATCTGTCATCAACCCTTGTGCCGCGGGGCGCATCACCTCGCGCAATACCCGTTCGCTCATGGCGGTGTCGAGGATGGGGGTGGGGGAATAGGCACCCATGCCGCCGGTATTGGGACCCTGATCGCCGTCCAGCAGACGCTTGTGGTCCTGCGACCCCGCCAGCGGCAGGACTTGACCGTCCACCACAATGGCGATGAAACTGGCTTCCTCCCCCTCAAGAAATTCTTCGATGATGATGGGTCCCCATTGCAGGAACTGACGCACGGCGGCTTCGGCTTCTGTTCGCGCGAAGGCTACGACGACCCCCTTGCCAGCGGCCAGGCCATCGGCTTTGACCACCACCGGCAACGGATGGTTGCGCAGGTAGTCCAGCGCCGTGCCGGTATCGGTAAAACGTCCGTAACAGGCGGTAGGAAGACCGTGCCGCTCCATGAAGGCTTTGGCGTGGGCTTTGCTGCCCTCCAGCATCGCTCCGGCGGCATTGGGACCGAAGACCGGAATGCCGGCCCGGCGCAGGGCATCACCCACGCCCGCTACCAATGGGGCTTCGGGGCCAATGACGACCAGCGCGATGCCCAACGCATGGGCGGCGGCGACCACCTGATCGGTATCCGTCGGCTTCAGGGCCAGATTATGGATTTTGGCCTCCGTCGCCGTACCGGGATTGCCGGGCACACAGCAGACCTCCGCCACCTCCGCCGACTGGGCCAGCTTCCAGGCGACGGCATGTTCGCGTCCGCCACCGCCGAGGACCATGACTTTCGCGCCCATCTGCGTTCTCTCCTCAACCATGCCGGAAATGGCGCACGCCGGTGAAGACCATGGCGATGCCGTGTTCATTGGCGCTGGCGATGACTTCTTCATCACGGATGGAGCCGCCGGGTTGGATAATCGCCTTTACGCCCGCCGCAGCCGCTGCATCGACCCCATCGCGGAAAGGGAAGAAAGCATCCGAAGCCAGCGCCGCACCGTGCAGATCGAAGCCCAGTTCCAGTGCCTTGGCTACCCCGCATCTGGCGGCATCCACCCGACTCATCTGTCCCGCACCGATGCCGACGGTCTGGCCTTCGCGGCCATAGACAATGGCGTTGGAACGCACGTATTTACCGACCCGCCAGACAAAGGCGAGGTCACGGGTTTCCTGTGCCGTCGGCGTGCGTTCTGAGACCACTTTCCAGTCCGCTTCCGCTTCCATGGCCTGATCAAAGTCCTGTACCAACAGACCTCCCCGCACGCGCTTGTAATCCCAGCCTGCCCGCCGCCAGGCGCTACCATCGTCAAAGGCGAGCACCCGCAGATTTTTCCTTTTGGCCAGAATGGGCCGGGCATCGGGCAAAATGGCGGGCGCCAGTACCATCTCGATGAACTGACCGCTAATGAGTTCAGCGGTCTGGGCATCCAGCGGCCGGTTACAGGCGACGATGCCGCCGAAGGCGGATACCGGATCGCCGGCCCACGCGCGCTGATAGGCGCTGAGCAGATCCGGCCCCACGGCCGCGCCGCAGGGATTGCCGTGCTTCACCACGCAACAGGCGGGTTCGGCAAATTCCATCACCAGCGCGACGGCGGCATCGCCGTCCCCGATGTTGTTGTAAGATAATTCCTTGCCCTGCAACTGATGGGCGTCCGCCAGTCCGCCGCCGCTGCCATCGCGGTAGAAGGCGGCGGCCTGATGGGGATTTTCGCCGTAGCGCAGATCCTGCGCTTTCTCAAATTGCAGGGACAGGGTCTGCGGGAAGGTTGTCCGGCTGCCATCGGGACTGAGGCTGGAGAGATAGTTGGCAATAGCACCGTCATAGCGCGCCGTGTGGGCGAAGACCTTGGTGGCCAAGAGGAAGCGGGTGCTGGCACCGACGCCGCCGTAACTCTGTTCCATCTCCTGCAGCACGGCGGCATAGTCATTGGGGTCGACGAGAACGGTGACGCCCTCCCAGTTCTTCGCTGCCGCACGGAGCATGGTCGGGCCGCCGATATCAATGTTTTCGATGGCTTCTTCCCGAGTACAATCGGCGCTGGCGATGGTCTCGGCGAAGGGATAAAGATTGACGCAGAGGAGATCGATGGCGGGGATGCCATGCTCGACCATCTGCCGGGTGTGGCTGCTGTTGTCGCGCTTCGCCAGTAGTCCGCCGTGGATTTTGGGGTGCAGGGTTTTGAGGCGGCCTTCCAGCAGTTCCGGGAAACCAGTGTAGTCGCCCACTTCCTGCACCGCGACACCATCGGCCGTCAAGACTTTGGCGGTACCGCCGGTAGAGAGTATCTCCACCCCAAAATCCTGCAACCGCCGGGCAAATTCTACTACGCCCCGCTTGTCGGAAACGCTGATGAGCGCCCTCGTAATCTCACCCATAAATCCCACGGCCTCCGAAAAAAGTGGCAGTTAAAAATAAAAAAGGCACGATCAGGAGACCTGTCGTACCCAAACCTCCTGATGGAGGGAGCGTTCTGATTCGCGCTGCGCTGATTCAGCTCAACGGAATGTCCACATTGTAAAAGAGGCGTCGCCGCTATGCAAGCACGGCCAAAGCCCCGGCTAGGTACTTAAGCCGGACAGTCCAGTTTCATCCCCCAGAATTCCCAATTGCCAGGATGGATACCCGCCTCGTCGGTGGAGATGCTTGGCTTTACGGGATCGTCCAGGGGCCATGGGGCGGACCAGGTGGGTTACTTATGCGGAGTCTGTAACAATTTTAAAACGAATAATGACATGCTATGATTCCATGGTATAAATGTCCTAATTCCGTTGGTCTGTTCAACGCCAGGCCGGTATCACCTGCATAGGAGTCTATAATGTCCCAGTTGCTGTATGACAACGGAACGCATAAATGCATAGCCTTCACCGATCTGGTGGAAGGCGAGGGGATTCAGGCCAACCAGTTTCTCATTGTTAATAATGGTGAAGGGATGCTGCTCGACCCGGGCGGTAACCTCACGTACAAGAACCTGCTGGCAGAGATGGCGAGCTATTTCCTGCCGGCGCATCTCGATTATGTGTTTGCCTCTCATGAGGACCCGGATATTGTTGCCTCTGCCAACGGTTGGCTGCTGATCACCGACGCGAAGATTCTCATCGCTAATGAATGGACCCGTTTCCTGCCGCATTTTTGCTCGAAGGGGATGACCGCAGGGCGGGTCATCGGCATTCCACCGCAGGGCATGAGGGTCAATCTGGCGGGGCAGGAACTCTTTGTCGTGCCCGCGCATTACATGCATTCGGTGGGCAATTTCCAGGTTTACGATCCGGTGAGCAAAATTCTGTTCTCCGGAGATCTGGGTGCTAACCTGGTCAGTGGGCATGATGCCTCCAAGGTGATCGAAGGCGCGGAGGCGTTTGCGGCACATCGTGCGGCAACCTCCATGGATGGCTTCCACCGTCGTTATATGGGCGGTCAGAAGGTCTGTAGACTCTGGACTAATATGGTACGGGGTATGGATATCGAATGGATTGTGCCGCAGCACGGCGCATCCTTTAAAGGACGGGAGACGGTCACGGCTTTCCTCGACTGGTTCGATGGACTGGAATCAGGACCTGACCTGTTGACCCAGAAAGACTTTCAGTTTCCTATTCCCGAGAATCTCTGAAGGAGGTGCATCTTGAATCAGGAGATGTTTGACGATCTCAATGCGCAGCTAGACGCCATGTCGCCAGAAATACAAGGTGCCGCTCTGATCTCCAACGAAGGGGCGGTGATTTTTCAGAAGGGAGAAACGATAGCGGACCAGAGTCTTGTTGGTATCGCCGGGGCTGCCGTTATGCGTCTTGCGGAGCATATCGGTTCTGGTCTTACCGAATGCCCGGCACAAGAGATCAGCATTCGCTGTGACAGGCATACGGCACTCTTTGTGCCAGTGGGAGCGGATGCGCTCCTGATGCTGGTGCTCTCAGCAGATACAGATACGCGTCCTTTGGCGAGGGCTATCCCCGGTATGGTATCTGCATTGGGCCAAAGAGTTGTGTCATAAGCATGCTGCCTAAGCCGGGCTGAAAGAAATCACGCTGTAGAGGCGTCCTCCGCAGGCTTCTGTATTGCTGATAAACGCTATGGTGGACCACTATACCCTTTTGAATAGGCTTCCTGCCCCGCCGAAATCGCCATTTGAAAAGCGGCCAAAGGATGTGTCATCGCCCAGTCATACCTCGCCTTTCTGGCCTTCTCGCGTTGATGACTACTGACAATTCCACCGATCCTCCTGTACCACAGCAGGAATACCCCGCCGAGAATAAAAACGCCTTCCGCCAGATCGCCGATCAGTGACGG
>NZ_JBYCKR010000156.1:0-2432 GCF_057473505.1 Acidithiobacillus sp. TH-A35
GGCGTATTGCGGGTATGACCGGCAAGCTTTCCACGCGCATGGGGGCGGCCTTACGCCATGCCGGGCACTACCTGCGTCATCAGCGGCAATCGAAAAAACTGTTGCTGGTTATTACCGATGGCGAGCCAGCGGATATTGATGTACGCGATCCGCAGTATCTGCGCTACGACGCGAGGAGGGCTGTGGAGGAACTGGGGCGGGACGGGGTGATGACCTATTGTCTGAGCCTTGATCCCCACGCCGATGAGTATGTGTCGCGGATTTTCGGGGCGCGCAATTATCAGGTGATCGACCATGTGGAACGCCTGCCGGAGCGTCTGCCCATGCTCTATGCCGGCCTGACTCAGTAACTTTGCAACTGGGGAGGCGCCAGCGCTGGCTGTTTGAACTATTGCTGCTGGCGTTCATGCTCATCGGTGTCAAGGACACATCGATGGTCGCTACGTCGGTGTGATTTTCCTACCCGTTATCCTCTGGCACTTGCTCCGGATGCGTTTGTAGATTTCAGGGCCTGCTCTCTTCCAGCTTCCGGGGGTGAATCAGCAGTGGGGTAGCGGTTCGCACCATAGCCTTACTGCTGCGATGTTGGTTCGCTTCCACCGGGCAGGCAGGCCTGCGATGATGGTGCGCATATAACTGTTCCCAATCACGGCGAGCTTCAGCGGGCTTGGCGCGTGCCAGGGCCAGCATCCCAAAACCATCGTCATCCCAGCCGCAGTCACTGAGCACGGCTTCGGGCCAGCGCTGCATATAGGCATCGCGCATGATCTTTTTGCCCAGTTCGGCCAGATCCTCCGCGACCCCCAGCGCCACTGCCCGCGTTTTCCACTCGTCCCATTCGAACAGCATTTCTTCCGAACCTATCATGTGACATTCTCCCGCAGTTATCGTGATGATCGGGTTCGCCAACTTAATGTGTTGACGCTAGAAGTTGACGCTAGAACCGGCAGCCCAATTTTTTAGATTCAGTTCTTTAGGTTTAGTTCGGGATTCTGACAGCGTCAAGGCCACTTAATCGGTATTTTGCACTCGGCAAACGCATGCAGAGGTCGCCGGACTGGCGGCTGTATGCTAGTTTATGCAGAGGATGCCTGCATTTCTGTGGGCAGGGTTGTGCTGGGGAGTAACAAAATGATACGCAGTATGACCGGGTTCGCCCGTTGTGAAAGTCACGGGGCTTGGGGCACGCTGGCCTGGGAGCTGCGCACCGTAAATCACCGTTTTCTTGATGTTGGTCTGCGCCTGCCCGAGGGCTTGGGCGCCCTCGAAACAGCGGTACGGGCAAGCTTGCAAAAAACGCTGGTGCGCGGCCGGGTGGATGCCTGGCTGCGTTTTCAGCCTGCGGCGGGCGGATCGTTGCGCCTTAATACGGCACTGGCGACGGAACTGCACGGACTCCATGGGGAACTGACGGATATCTGGGAGTTGGGTGAGACCGCGTTTAATCCATGGGATGCGCTACGCTGGCCGGGTCTGGTGCAGGCGTCTGGCACAGATACCGAAGCGCTGGAGGCAGAAGTGCTGGCGCTGCTGGACCGGGCGTTGACCGAGTTGCAGGAGGCGCGGGAGCGAGAGGGTGCTGCTTTAGCACAACTGTTGTTGAGTCGTGTGGACGCGATTGCCGGGCAGACTGCAGCATTGCGCAACCATTTGCCTGATCTGGAAAAGGCGCTGCGCGAACGTTTGCAGGCGCGCTTGCAGGAATTGGCGCAGCAGGTGGACGCGGGGCGTTGGGAGCAGGAGCTGCTCTTTTATCTGCAACGTCAGGACGTAGCGGAAGAACTGGACCGTCTGGACACCCATCTGACCGAATTGCGGCGCATCTTGCAGCGGCGCGAGGCAGTTGGCAGGCGCCTGGATTTCCTCATGCAGGAACTCAATCGGGAGGCCAACACCCTCGCTTCCAAGGCCGGAGACAGCCAGGTGACTTTTGCCTCGGTAGAGCTGAAAGTGCTCATCGAACAGATGCGGGAGCAGGTGCAGAATGTGGAGTGAAAGCCAATGACGGGTGGAGCAGAACGCGGTATCCTATGGATTATTTCGGCACCCAGCGGGGCGGGAAAGACCAGTCTGGCCCGGGCGCTGGTAGCGGCGACCCCGCAATTGCGCACCTCCGTCTCTTACACCACGCGGCCCCCGCGGCCGGGCGAGGTAGAAGGAACGGATTATTACTTCGTTCCCATGGAAACCTTCACGGCCATGGCGGAGCGGGGCGAGTTTCTGGAGTATGCCCGGGTGCATGGCAATGGTTATGGTACCAGTGAACCTTGGGTGAAGAGTCAGTTGTTCGCTGGGACCGACTGTCTGTTGGAGATCGACTGGCAAGGTGCGCGGCAGGTGCGGGAAAGATTGCCGGGGCAGGCGGTCAGTATTTTTATCCTGCCGCCTTCTGTCGCCGCTTTGGCGGAACGTCTGCGTGGCCGTGGCCAGGA
>NZ_JBYCKR010000157.1:0-2521 GCF_057473505.1 Acidithiobacillus sp. TH-A35
CGCTCCGGAAGCAGAATGCGCGTGTCGCAAGCCAGCGCCCGGCCTGTTTCACGAGATCCAGGAGCGCCTACAGACCTCGCTGGAACAGGTTCCCGCCATTGGCGACAGTATGCGCGATCTGGTCGCCGCGCGTGAAGCCGGTGCACGACCCGTGCTGGTGCTGACGGGCAAAGGCCAAAGCATGCGTCTGGAAGCAGAAGCGGCGGGCATCCCTGTTTTCGCTGATCTTAACGCGGCAGTACACGCCATTCTCGGCATTCCGTGATACGCACCATTCGCAGTAGCTTGTTCTACATCGGTTTTACGATCTGGACCCTGGTCTGGGCCATATTCAGCCTGGCCGTTGCCCTGTTGCCGCTGTCGGCGCGGGTCTGGGCCAGTCGCTTATGGGCGCGCACTGGCATCGGCTGGCTCCACTGGAGTTGTGGCCTGCATTATCGGGTTTCCGGTCTCGCCAACATTCCCGCCACACCTTGCGTCATCGTCGCTAATCATCAGTCGGCACTGGAAACCCTGCTCCTCTGGTGCATCTTCCCGCGACTCTCCTACGTACTGAAAAAGGAACTCTTCCGCATCCCGGTGATTGGCTGGGGCCTGCGCCTGTCCTGGCCCATCGGTATCGACCGCGACGCTGGCAAACAGGCCTTGGTGCAGGTAATTGAAGAAGGCAAAATCCGTCTGGCAGCGGGCTTTCACGTGGTGATTTTCCCGGAGGGCACCCGCCACCCTTGCGGCGAGGTCGGCCCTTTCAGCAGCACCGCCGCTGGTCTGGCCATTCGCGCTCAGGTCCCCCTTTTGCCTATTGCCGTGAACAGCGGGTGTTTCTGGCCGCGCGCAGATTGGCGCAAATGGCCAGGGATAGTCGAGGTGCAGATCGGCCCCGCACTGGCCCCCACAGGTAAAGCCGCCGCCCTCAACCAGCAAGCGCAAGACTGGATTACAACGGCGGTTGCAGAGATGGGGACAGGGCCTGCTGCAAAAGTGCTTTAACCAAAGTACCTGCAATATCCTGGCCGGTAACTCCTTCGATGCCTTCCAGGCTAGGGACGGGGTTCACTTCCAGCACCAAGGGCCGCTGATCTTCGGCCAGCATGATATCCACCCCGGCAAAACCCAGACCTAGTGCAGCCGCCGATCGGCAGGCAATGGCGGCAAAATCTTCCGGCAGATCCGGCATTGCTGATGCTTGACCCCCGCAATGCAGGTTGCTGCGAAAATCCTCAGCAGAAGCCTCCCTGCGCATAGCCGCAATCACCTTGCCGAAGAGGACGATTACCCGAAAATCCTGACGTCCTGGAAGAAAGCGCTGGACCATCGCTTCGTGTTGCAAATGGAGAAAGGTGTCCAGCATTCCCCGTGCGGCGACGGGCGTATCCGCCAAACTGACGCCCACCCCCTGCGAGCCACCGAGCAACTTGTGCACCAACGGCGTCCCCAAAGCCGACATCGCCAGATCGCGCTGCCCTACCTGGGTGAAGTAAGCGGTTTGCGGCACGGCGACGCCAGCCGCGACCAGGGACTGCAAGGAAGCAAACTTATCGCGGGACAACTCCAGCGCCCCCGCACTATTGAGACAATAGCTCCCTGCCCCAGCAAAGTAACGTAGCAGGCGTGACCCGAGGCGCGTGATCGGGCCACCCACCCGCGGAATTACCGCCACGCAGGGCGCCAGCAGAGAGGATCCGTAGTAAAGCTGGGTCTGGGTATTATTCAGCATCAACAAACAGTGCTCGGGCTGAAGCAATACTGGTTCAGCGCCCGCTGCGGCGACCGCATCCAACAGACGGCGGGTCGAATAGAGTTTCGCTTGGCGGGAAAGGATGGCAATACGCGGCGCATCACTCATGCGATGGGTACATCCTCACGAAAACTGAGCAGCGGCAATTCGCCGTGCGCAATGGAGCGCTCAATGAACCCTGCGCGACCCGGTGCGCGCGCTTCCAGCGCCGCCCGCGACAGGGCAGGCTCACCGCAGATCGCCGCGAAAAGCACCTCCAGCTCCCAGGGATCCACCCGCAACGTCCCGAAGGGATTATTCCGCGTCGCAGGGCGCCAGAAGAGGTTCGGCAACCATCCTTTACTGCACACTGCCGGAACCAGATAGAACGTGCGGCAACGTTCGGCTATCTCCGCCAGCGCCGGAATCCAGTTCACATCCAGATTTTCCATAATATTCCTCTAAAAATATTTTTATTGGCACCAGCGCACAGGAAGCCAGCCAGCAGGCGTAAGCACCGGGCGCCGTCCACGAGGACGATCATAAAGCCATTCACTTGGCAACGGAATTATTGTGGAGCATAATAGTCAACTATTTGGGAGCAGGTGTAAAGTTCATTCAAAGGAAGCGGCTTGACGGCCAAGGAGTCCATCATGAGCGACAACAGCACGCAGCAAGGCGTGGCGGGTCACGGCGCCTTTTTTCAAGACACGAATCTTTCGGCGAACGAGGCCGAAGCGGCTACGGCCTGGGTGCGCAGCCATGTTGACCGGCGCACGATGGACCTGGGCGAGCGGATGGACG
>NZ_JBYCKR010000158.1:0-6519 GCF_057473505.1 Acidithiobacillus sp. TH-A35
AGCCGCGGTTCTGCCGATGGATTTTGCCCGCGCCGAGCTGGAATTACAGAGGGAGGTGGCAAAAGTGCATGCGTACCAGCGCTATCAGGCACACGAACAACGGGGCGGCAGCACGAGTGATTACAATTGGGAGCGCCCGCCCCTGCAGAATGTGCCGAAGGTGAATGTGCAGGAACTGGAGGAATGACGGCGTTGGGCCGCATCAGGAACGGTTATCTCGGCGCGCCAGAATAGGCGGAAAATGCGCCTCCGACTCCCGCAAAAACTTATAGTAATGACTCTGCACCCGCAAAAATCGGAAGTAGCTAAAGCTACCCACAATCACTGATAACAAGAGGAATATCGCGCCGAGAACAATGACGATTTGATAATCAAAGAAGTGAATAAGTACCAAGCCAGCGATTGCCAAGTCCAGCATGGTGCGTAAAAAAGAATATAAAACCCGGCGATTGGCAGCTGCTGTGCGGTCCAGTGCGAGCCAGTCACGTAACACCAGCTTGCTTTTGGGGTAAGTATGAAAATTTTGCCGGTGCGCATCCAGATGATTGAATAAGAATCTGGATTTCATTGCAGATCATCCTCTATCTTTTCGTAATCTTCCATTCTCTGTAGCTCTTTGTGGTGCGTTTTAATTTTCAGATAGAGCGAAAGGCCTGCGGCAAAGACAATCAGCGCGAGAATAAAGCCCAGATAGAAGAGATGATCCTCAAGATGACCATGGAAAAAACGAATAAAAATGAGCGTGGCAATGACTAAAGTTAAGGTCACACGAATATAGCCCAGGAAAGTACGCGTACCCGCAAACACTGTTCTGTCCATGGCGAGAAAGTCACGCAGAACCATCTCTTTTTTATTGCAGTCATCATAGGGCAGACGGCGCATGATACTCTTTAGTTCCTTTCGTAAGGGTGGTGAGCGAGGCGTAGCACTGGGCATTATAAGGCAATGTGGACGGATAAGGAACACTCCGGAGTGTCGGGCCACATGCATGCCAGGAGCTGAAACCTACGTTGACCGCGGCAGTCACAACGGTTGCGTGACAGTGTATCCTAAGCCGGAGAAGCCACTCTGGCTGACCCGTCAAACGTGGCTATAATCCACTTTGTACAGGAGTAAGCGATATGCCCCTCGCAAGCTTGCTTAAGAAACCATGGAAACCTTTGCTGCTATTGGCCGCGTGTTCTTTGCGGCTGGCGGGCGCCGCAGGCTGATGGACGCCGCCGCCTATGACGCCTGGTATGATACCCCTCGCGGGCGGTGGATCGGCACGGCGGAGTTCCGCCTGCTTTCCAGGCTCCTGCAGACGCAGCCGGGGAACACGCTTCTGGACGTGGGCTGTGGTACCGGCTGGTTCACCCGCCGCTTTGCCGAAGAGGGCCTCCTCGTCACTGGCCTGGATCCCAACCCGGACTGGCTTGCCTTCGCCCGCGCCAAGGGCCCTCCCGCGATCCGCTGGGTAGCCGGAGACACCCGCTCCCTGCCTTTTCCTGACCGTAGTTTCGACCAGGTGGTTTCGGTTGCGGCCCTGTGTTTTTTGGAGGATGAACGGCAGGCCGTGGCCGAGGTCGTGCGGGTGGCGCGCCAGCGTTTTGCCATCGGCTGGCTCAACCGGGCAAGCCTGCTCTATGCGCAGAAAGGGCAGGGCGGCGGGAGCGGGGCCTACCATGGGGCGCGCTGGCATCGTCCCGACGAGTTGCTCGGCTTCTTCTCTGGTTTGCCGGTACGCCGACTAGCAGTGCATTCCGCCATATTTCTTCCTGCCGGAAATCGGGTGGCACGGACGATGGAACGGCTGCTGCCCCACACGTTGCCCTGGGGCGGCCTGGTAGCCATTTCGGGGGAGACGGGATAGCACAGATCGGAGTGTACTGGGGTGCATTGACAAATGGCGGGGGTTCTTTTAGTTTCATTGTTGCAAAGTATATTTACTAACGAATATTTGAGGTGGCCCATGTTTTTTAAACAACGCAGCAATGCTGATGGTACCCTGTCCTATTTCTACGGATGTGGCAGCAAGGGTTCGGCGGTGGCGGTGGATGTCGTGGCTGGCGATGAGCAGTGGTTTCTGGATGAAGCGCAAAAGGCCGTCGTGCGGATCGGCTTTGTGATTGACACCCACATTCATGCCGATCATTTTTCCGGCGGCCGGAAACTGGCGGAACTGGCGGATGCACCCTACTGCCTGCACGAAAGCGATGTGGGCAAGGTCCATTTCCCGATCCGCGGGCTCAAGGACGGCGAGGTCCTGGAGAGCGGTAATGTCATCACCAAAGTTCTGCATACCCCCGGTCATACCACCGACAGCATCTGCCTGCTGGTCAGTGACCTGCGGCGCAGCGCCGACCCCTGGTTCGTGCTCACCGGCGACACCCTCTTTGTCGGTAGCGTCGGTCGGCCCGATTTGGGGGGAACGCCGGAGGAAATGGCGGGCTGGATCTTCGACAGCATCCACGCCAAGCTCCTCACCCTGCCCGACGACCTGGAAATGTTCCCCGGCCATGCGGCGGGCAGTGTCTGTGGTGCGGGGCTGTCCGGCAAGCCGTCCTCCACCATCGGCTTCGAGAAGCGCTGGGACCCCTATCTGTCCATGACCGACCGGGACGCCTTCATCCGCGAACTCACAGCCAATATCCCGGAGCGGCCGACGGAGATGGCGCGCATCGTGGCGGTCAATCTGGGGGCGGCGGCATGAGCGCGGAGACGGTGCGCTTCGCCCTCTTTGCCGAGGTCTTTGCGGCGCTGGCTCATCCCAAGCGCCTGGAGATGATCCACTACCTGGGAGAACGGCAGCATACGGCGGGGGAGTTGACCGAGCTGACCGGGCTGTCCAAGGCCAATGTCTCGCAACACCTCAACGTGCTCAAGGCGCGTGGCTTGGTCCATTGCGACAAGTGCGGCACCTTCTGCCATTACCGTCTCACCAGCCCCGACGTGCTGGAGACCTGCGAGATCGTGCGGAAGCTGATCCTTGACCAGATGGATATCACCACCGCCTGCCGCCAGCAACTGGCGGAAGTTGTGCCGCTGCGCAAAACACCTTCATGAACCCGGTGCAGGCAGCCGCCGGGGCTTATCAGCGGGGAATCGCCCGCAACAGTGGCCAGTTTCTGCTGCAGACCATGCAGGTATTCCTTGTCGGTCTGGTCATCGGCATGGAGCGCACGGTGCTGCCCTCTCTGGCCCACGATTTCGGGGTGACCAAGGGGGCGTTTCTCTTTCTCGCGAGCTTCGTGATTTCCTTTGGCCTGGTCAAAGGGGCGCTCAATCTGGTGGCCGGCACCCTTTCCGATCGCATCGGGCGCAAGCGTGTCCTGCTGTTCGGCTGGATCGCCGGCATCCCCATCCCCCTGCTGATCTTCTTCGCCCCCAACTGGTGGTGGATCATTGCTGCCAACGTCTTTCTCGGCATCAACCAGGCCTTCACCTGGACCATGACGGTGACCAGCCAGATCGACCTGGCGGGCAGCCGACAACGGGGCCTGGCGGTGGGGATCAATGAGGCGGCGGGGTATGTGGGCATGGGTCTCGCGGGTCTCGCCACCGGTTATCTGGCGGTGCTCTATGGCCCGCGCTGGGCCTTGCTGCTCTTCGGGCTGGGCGCGATCCTGATCGCCCTGGTACTGCTGGTGCGGGTGCGCGATACCATCGCCTGGGTCCATGCCGAGCATGCCACCCATCCCGTATCTGCGCCTCCGGCTACCACGAGCTGGATGCACGGCTTTATCGACGTCTCTTTCCGGAACCCGCGCTACCGCGCCTTTTGTCAGGCGGGGGTGGCCAACAAGGTGGCCGATACCCTCGTCTGGGTGCTCTTTCCCCTCTACTTCCTGCAGCACGCCATGGGGGTGGTGGCCATCGGCTGGATCACTGGCGTCTACGGGGCCGTCTGGGGGTTCTCGCAACTCTGGACCGGTCATCTGGCCGATCGCATTGGGCGCAAGATTCCCATCGTCAGCGGCTTTTTTCTGTTGTCTGCGGGCTTGGTGACCACTGCCCTGGTGCAAGGCTTTGTTTTGTGGATGTCGGCGGCGCTCATCATGGGCCTGGGCATGGCGCTCCTGTACCCGAATCTGGTCGCCGCCATGTCCGACACGGCCCCGCCGCTGGAGCGAGGGCGTATCCTCGGTGTCTATCGATACTGGCGCGATACCGGTTATGCCATCGGCGGGTTGCTGCTGGGGCTGGTGGCGCAATGGAGTAACGAAATTCTCCCCGCCATCTGGGCTACAGCCGGTATTGTCGCCCTTTCGGGGCTGTGGATCGCGCTGGTGGTGCGGGAAACCCATCCCCACTCCCAGGGTCAGCACCGCTGACGGAATGGCCCGCTTTCGAGGCGGCAGTATGCGTCATTTCAGCCGCCCAATGGTTCAGCGGCAGACCGTTTGACGTTTCTTTTTTCCTGCATTTCCATTGCCTCCCGTAATAATGCCTGGGTCGGTTCCCAATAGCCACGACACAAGCCTCTGAAGTGATCCCTTTCCAGGTTGTCGGGAAGATCAGACAGGGTTTCTAACCTCTCCAGTTCAGGAATGGTGGCTTGATAGTCAGATATCGATCTTTTATATTCCTGACGGGCTTCTGTGGGTACCACAATAGGCGGGAAACCTGAGCGTAGAACGGGAAGATTGGCAATCAGGCGCGCCACCCGGCCATTACCGTCAAAAAAGGGGTGGATCGTGACAAAATCGAGATGAAGACCCGCATATGCTTCCACCGCATTGATCCCCATTAAGGGCTTTGTGCAAAATCTGTTCAACTTTTCCAGCCATTGCGACATTAATGTAGGGACTTTTTCCGGTGCAGGGAACTCTCGTAGATGTTGGCGGCCGTCATTACCGATATAGTTGGTGAAATTAGATTCATTTTTCCACTTTCCTACAGGCTTGTAGATATCCATTACTGCTTCAGTAAGTACGGCACGATGCAGCGCAAACAAATCCTCTTCCTGCAGGGATGATTGCTTATCCATCAATGCGTAGACAATCTCTATGGCTTTGGCATGACCATAGATTTCCTGATGGTCGCGAAGCGGTTTGCCGGCAACGGTAAGTCCTTCCTCAAGGACGAAGGCGGTATCACCGAGTGTGAGGCTATTCCCCTCGATCGCCGTGGACGTGTGGGTCCAGAGATTGCGGATCTGGGCCAAGAGCGTGGCCTTGATATCCGCATCCAGCTTCGCATAAAAAGGATTCACTACGCCCACCAACTTTCAACTAAGACATTCCGATGAAGCTCAAACGCGAGCGATGGGCGCATGGCATCTCTCCGATCCTCAATATAACCAGTCAATATTATATGGTATTTTCATCTTTTCCACATCCTCCGGCCCCTCCAGTGATCCGTGTGCAATCCGCTAGGCCAATCCGTCTCGATGGGCGCTTCCGCTGTATACCGTCCATTCACCCATCGAAGATATGGATGGATATTTTTAGTGGATGTGGCGCCTCGTTGCCTCAGTAAAAATCATCGTAGATGTAATCTACCGGAACGCGCCGTAGTGCTCCGCCTGTAACCGCGTAGCGGTTCAGGGGGTGGTGAAGCGGCGCTATCGCCCGCAGGGCGATCATTCCGGCCTTTCCTGTTGCTCAATGTATTGTTTGAGCACGGACAGTGGCGCACCACCCACCGTGAGGATGCAATAACTGCGTCTCCAGAATACCGGCTTACTCCAATAATACCGTTTCAGATGATCGGCAAACTCTTTACGCAGCAATCGGCTGGTGACTGTTTTCAGGTTGTTCACAAATGCCGATGGGAGCACTTTCGGTGTCAAAGACAAGAGCAGATGCACATGATCCGCCTCACCGTTGAATTCCAGCACCTCGCACTCCCATTTTGCCGCCGTAATCCGGCAGATGGCTTCCAGCCGGTCCAGCATGGGGCCGGTCATACATCTGCGGCGATATTTCGTGACCAGAACCAAATGGTAGTTCAGGTTATAAACGCAATGATGTAGAGTACTTAGAGTTTGCATAGTCATGGTAACCGAGTATAATTGAAAGATGCCGAATCGCAAAGTGACCTATCGTTTGTATCCCAACGCCGAGCAGGAAGCGCGGCTGCAGGAGACGCTTGGTTTGCATCAGCGGTTGTATAACACGGCGCTGGAAGAACGCATCCGCGTGTACAAGGAAACCGGCAAGGGATTGTCGTTTGCTGATCAATGCAAGGTGCTCACGCAATGGCGCAAAGCGGTACCCGCTCTAGCCGGACTGAATGCCCAATCGGAGCAGGTGACGCTCAAGCGTCTGCACCTGGCCTTTCAGCACTTCTTCCGGCGTGTGAAGAACGGCGAAACGCCGGGTTTCCCGCGATTCAAAAACATCCATCGCTATCCCGGTTGGGGATACAAGACCCACGGGGATGGCTGGAAACTGCACCCTTCGCAGGGCGCAAGCCCCGGTGAGAACTGTGCCCACGGCAAGCTGTATCTTCAGGGTCTCGGTCATATACCCATTCGCGGCAAGGCCAGAACGGCTGGCACCCCCGTTACCTGCGAGATTATTCACAAAGCGGGAC
>NZ_JBYCKR010000159.1:0-4828 GCF_057473505.1 Acidithiobacillus sp. TH-A35
GCACAGTTGGGTGGCGCTGAGACGCCGGCGATCGGGTTTGCAGTAGGGCTCGAAAGATTACTCGCTTTACAGGCGTTGCAGGGGAGGGCAGTGGAAGCGCCGATCCCCCTGCTTTTCCTCGGTGCTTTGGAGAATGCTGCGGTAGCGCGCACCTGGCAAATTGCCGAGAAGTTGCGTGATGGGGGCATCTCCGTCGTGACTGGTGGCCCCGCCAACTTCAAGAGCATCATGAAGCAGGCAGAACGTTCCCGCGCCAGATTCCAGGCCATTATCGGCGCGGGACAACTCGCTGGCGAGGCGCTGATCCTTAAGGAACAGGCAGGGGAGGGCCGCTGGCAGGGTAATCTTGACGCCTTGCACGAGGGTCTGCACTGCCTTGGCGTTGATTTCCCGCAGTCTGCCCCCCATACTGTACGCAATTTTGCCACAGCCAGAACCCCATCGTGACCGGTCCAGAACTCTCCGAATTCCTTTATCGCCATCGCATCTCCCTCATCGCGGGCACTATTATTATACTGCTTGCGGCAATGGGTTTTTTTGGCTACGAAAAATACCAGCGCCATCAAGTGCAGCGTGCTGCCGTACTTTATAATGAACTGGTAGATACCCTCGTCGCCGGGCAGACCAGTACGGCGCGCGCCAGTGCGGATACCCTGGTGCATCAATATGGGCGTACGCCCTACGCCACTTTCGCCCACTTTTTTCTGGCGCGTATGGATAGCGAAAGCGACCAGATCCCTGCGGCGGAAAGGGAGCTGAATATAATCATCCAAACCGAAAGCGCTCCAAGGGGCCTGAAGGGTATGGCGAGGCTCAGTCTGGCCCGTCTCTATCTGGAGCAGAAGCAGGCACAAAAGGCACTGGGTTTACTGAAGGCGCCGGATGTGGCCTTCGCCATCCTGCAGGATGAAATCCAGGGGGACGCCTATGTGGCGCTCCATCAGGACGGTAAAGCTATGCAGGCTTATCAGTCGGCTATTGCGGCGCTTCCAGCCGCTGATCCTTACCGCAGCTACCTGCAGATGAAGATGGCTAATATCGGAGTGGCGCCATGACCTTGCGAATTTCCCTCTCGTCCTCCTGGCGTCTGATGGTGTTGGGTTCCTTGGCGATCCTGCTGAACGGCTGTGGCATCATGTCCTGGTTCCATTCCACTCCAGCCCCCAAGGCACCCCCACCCCTCGCCAAAGGGCAGGATAAGGTATCTTTCTCTACGGAATGGCAGTCCCGCCTATATGGCATTTGGCAAGTCAATCCGTATCAGGGAACGCTGATTGCGCATGGCAAAGGGCAGATCGTAGTTGCCGACGCTTCTGGTCATCTGGTCAGTATGACGGATAGCGGCCACCAGATGTGGATGCGCAGCCTGGATGGCAGAACAGCGCGTGGTCCGACGCTGGCGGATGGTGTGGTTTATGCGGGTACCGACGCGGGAAAGGTCTATGCGTTTACCGCTAAAGACGGACACAAGCTTTGGGCTGTGCAGATGAGTTCTGAAGTGCTCACACCGGTGGTCGCTGTGGATGGACATCTTTTGGTACAGACGGTAGATGGTCATCTTTGGGCACTCGACCCTAAAGATGGCAAGGTGCAATGGACGTTCTCCGTGAATGAACCGTCCCTCATCCTGCGCGCCGTGGCTACGCCTACGGTGCATGACGGGGTGGTGTATGCCGGTTTTGCTGACGGAACGGTGGTGGCGCTCAGCTTGTCATCTGGTGCAGAGCTCTGGCGGGCGCAGGTCGCCTTGGCGCATGGCAGCAATGAATTGGCACGTATGGTAGATGTGGCCGCAAGCCCGGTGATCTCGAAGGATCAGGTCATTGCTGCCGCCTATCAGGGGAATCTGGCCGCTTATGCGTTGCAGGGCGGTACCCAGAACTGGAGTGTGCCGATGTCCGTCTACCAGACTCCCGTGCTGGACGATGGTCATCTTTTTGTCGCGGATGCCGATGGGCGGATATCCTCTGTAGACCCCAGCTCCGGCAATGTGCTTTGGCGCAATGACCACTTGAGCGGGCACTACATGACCGGTTTTGGTCGGTGTGGCAGTGACTTGCTGGCGACCGATAATGCGGGATATCTCTATGTCATTGATCCTCTGACGGGGCACCGGATCGGCCAGACGCGGCTGTCCGACAGCGGTATTCAGAGTACGCCCGTCTGTCTGGGAAATGGCCAGATTCTTGCCCTCAGTGATGCGGGCACCTTGTATCGAATCAAGCTGGCAAAACGCTAAGGCCCAATTCATGACTGCAGTTATCGCCCTGGTGGGGCGCCCCAATGTGGGTAAATCCACTTTTTTTAATCGCCTGACGCGCACCCGCGAGGCTTTGGTGGCGGATTTCCCGGGGCTCACCCGGGATCGCCATTATGGTACCGCGCAATTTGAAGGGCGCCAGTATCTGGTGGTGGATACCGGCGGTTTTGAGCCGGAAGAACGGGAAGGCCTGGTAGCGGCCATGGCCGCACAGACTCGCCTCGCTATCACTGAGGCCGATGCCGTTTGCTTTCTGGTAGATGCTAAAGAAGGTCTCTCGGCCCAGGATGCAGAAATCGCCGAAGAGCTGCGCCGCAGTGGTAAGCCCATCTATCTGGTTGTCAATAAGATGGATGCGAAAGGCGCTGTGAGCGAGCTGCCTGAATTTCATCGTCTTGGTCTGGGCATGCCCTACACCATCTCTGCGGCTCATGGTCACGGCGTTGAACCGCTGCTGGAGGCAATTTTTTCCGACTTGCCTACACCAGAAGCAGAAGCCGCCGAGGCGGCGGGGAAGGGGCCGCGTATTGCCATGCTCGGTCGGCCCAACGTGGGTAAGTCGACGCTGGTCAACGCGATGCTGGGTGAAAAGCGTGTCCTCGTTTTTGATGAGCCTGGAACCACCCGGGATAGCATCCGCATTCCATATGAGCGCCAGGGTAAGCCCTACGTCATGATTGATACCGCGGGTATGCGGCGCCGCGCCAGGGTGGGCGAGGGGCTCGAAAAGCTCAGCGTGTTGAAGACCCTGAGTGCTCTGCGTGAAGCGGATGTGGTGCTGCTGGTGCTCGACGCGCGTCTGGGTATCGCCGAGCAGGACGCCCACCTGGTAGGTGTGGCGGTCGAACTGGGGCGGCCCATTGTGGTGGTGGTCAACAAGTGGGATGGGATGAATCCCGAGCAGCGCAAGGCGGTAAAGCAAGAACTGGAAAGACGGCTGGACTTTATTAAATACGCGCCGATCTACACTATTTCCGCCCTCCATGGCACGGGTGTGGGTGATCTCTATAAGAGTATTGATCAGCTATGGATTGATTCTCGCCGTCATTTTTCCACAGGCGAGCTGAATCGCGCGCTGGCCGATGTGATCGAGACCCATCAGCCACCCATGGTCGGCGGGCGCCGCATCAAACTGCGTTATTGTCATCAGGGGGGAGAAAACCCTATCACCCTGGTGTTTCACGGTAACCAACTGACGCGTCTGCCCGGTACTTACAAGCGTTATTTGGAGAGTGCCTTTCGGCGGGCGCTGCATTTGGAAGCCGTACCCTTGCGTCTGGTCTTCCGGCAGGGAGAAAATCCCTACGATCCACAGCCGAAAAAAGGGAAACACTGAATGACGGAACGCATCTCCGGCTGGTGGCGCTGGGCAGTGGTGGCCGTGTGCATTTATATGGCGATATTGGTAAGTAATCGTTATATACCCGTTAATCCGCAGATGATCTGGGTGCGGGCCGGCGAGTACGCGCTCTGGGCCGCCCTAACGCTGGGTGCCATTGCCCGCTTCTTTCCGGCCCTGACGCCCTATGGCTGGCGGCCGGTGACCATCTTCCTGGGTGCGATACTCTCGGGCCTGGAAATCTTTATCGGGGCTGGGCCTGGCACGAAGGTGCGAGTGGACGAATGGATGACGGCACTCATCGGCATCGCTGGGGTCGCCATTCTTGCCCGTGTTTTACCCGCTGCCATCACGCGGTTATGGTTTGGTCAGGAGGTGGTTCGTCGTGGACCTGTTGCTCGTCCGCCACGCTGAGGCGGAAGATGCGGGTAATGGTGGATCTGATTTTGAACGTCAGTTGACTGCGCACGGTCATGTGAGTGCGGCAGAAATGGCCGATGGGCTAGCGCTCTGCGTCCGTAACCAGGTCGCATTGTGGAGTAGCCCTCTGGTGCGGACCAGAGAAACGGCGGCATATCTTGCGACGGCTTTGGGGGTGGAAGTGTCGAGCTATCACGACGCCATACCAGCAGGCGATCTCGGTCAACTTCGCCATGACTGGCAAAGCCTTTCCCCGCAGCCCGGTACCCTGATTGTGGTGGGCCATCAACCGCATCTCGGGATCTGGGGCGCACAGTTGATGGGTATATCTCTCCCGGTTAAAAAAGTCAGCGTCATAGCGATCGCCTTGGATCATTCTGGTACGGGCGGACAATTACTCTGGTATGCACAACCCGTGGCCTTGGCACGTCTGGGACAAATTCGGCATCAGGGGTGACCTGCGCTATAATGTGCAGAGTTACGGGCAATGGCTTCTTGCGCCCGCCTTGTTCACCGTTCGTCAGGAGGTATAAAATGTCCGAAGCAGCTGATCTCGTTATTATCCTTATTACCGGTCCGGAGAATCCCAAGCGTCTGCCTTCCGCCTTTTTTCTCGCTGCCACGGCTGCCGCAGCGGAGCAAAAAGTGGTGATGTATTTCACTGGTCCAGCCACGGAATTGCTGGCTAAGGGCAAGGCCGAGACCATATTTCCCATGGCCGGTGGCAAGAGTGTCGCTGACTTCATGAAATTGGCTGAGGACAACGGTGTGCAGATCATCGGTTGCCTGCAATCCCTGGAACTCAATGG
>NZ_JBYCKR010000160.1:0-6038 GCF_057473505.1 Acidithiobacillus sp. TH-A35
GCGTCATTCTTTTCTAAAAAATCGCTGAAAAAAATACAAATACGCGCCTTGCAGCACCCCCGCAATGAGAAAGGGCGTTATCAGCATCTCTGATTGAAAAAACAGGGCAGCAATCGTCGGACCAATAGCACGCGGAGCCTGTACAGACAGACTGTTCACCGTTGCGGCCAGGCCACGTCGGTCCTCGTCCACCAAGCCGAGAAATAGCGCCTGCCGCGAGCCTATGCTCCCCTGATTCAATGCCCCACGGGCGATAAAAATCAGCATCGCCAGCCAGAAAAACGGCGAGAACGGCAGAACCAGCAACAGAACCAGCCCGAGCAGGCGCATGCGCAAAACGGTTCCCACCAAGCCAAAGCGCCGGGTGAGGCGCAGACCGATCAGCGACATGAAAGCGGCATTGACGAAGGCGAGTGCCATCGCGCCACCAATCGCCGCTGGTCCCACCCCAAAGCGCAGGTGAAACCAGTACGCCATCAATGGCCCCACCATACCAATTCCCAGACCATTCAGGGCATTAATAGTGCCGAAAGTCAGCAGCACCCGCCAGATGGGCTTGCGCACTGCCGGAGGAGCAGTCTGTACCTGCTCACTTTGCTCTGCTGATGCCGCAACGACCGGCGACTCTTCTGCAGCATGCAAAAACAGCAGACAGATAAGCGAACCCAGCAAGACAATCAGGAAGAGCGGTCTGTAAGCCTCAGCAACCGGCAACACGCCCGCTAAAATATCTGGTAAGGCGGCCAGCGTGGCACCCCCTGCCATTCCAAAGAGTCCGATGCTGGTATTAAAGTGAAAAATCTTTCCCCATTGCTCGCTGGCCACACTCCGCGACATCCAGGATTGCTCCGCTGGTGCGAAGGGGCCAGCTCCGCCGTTGGCGCCGCGACCGAAGGCCCCCAGAATGGCAGCCAGGGCGAGCCAGACGGGCTGCGCCGTACTCAGCGCGATGGATGCTGCGACGAGCTGAACCCCCTCGTAGCCCAACAGAAAGCCTTTGGCACCAAAGTGATCGCTTAAGGGACCCACCAGTAGGGTCGCTAAAGCGCCGACCAGCAGGCTAACCGAGTACAAAACGCCAATATTCAGCGCTGACCAGTGCAGGGCATGCAGATAGAGCGCGAAATCCACTACCAGCGCTCCCTGCCCTACGCTGCGGGCGGCGCGCGCTCCCATCAGCAACCGAGCATTACGGGGCACCCCCTTCAACAAGGGGTTCACCGCTCAGGCGGGGACAGGATCAATCTGCTGGCTGCGTCGGGTTATGCGATTGCGCTCATCCACATACACCAGTTGTGGCCGAAAACCGGCAACCTTCTCTTCCACCACCTGCGCGTAGGCCGCAATGATGAGGATGTCCCCCAAGGCCACCCGGCGCGCCGCGGCGCCATTGACTGAAATGATCCCCGAACCAGCCGGTGCGCTGATCGCATAAGTACTGAAACGATCCCCATTATTCACATCGTAAATGTGTACTTGCTCGTAAGGATGGATGCCCGCCGCAGCCAGCAGATCGCTGTCAATCGCGCAGGAGCCCTCGTATTCCAGTTCGACGGCGGTAACCCGCACCCGATGCAGTTTGCCCTTCAACAAGGTCAACAAAATCATCGTGGATTCTCATCCCAATGATAGCGATTCGCCAGCCGGTTTGCCCCCCAGGCGACAAACGCCAGGAGAACAGGTCTCCCCGCCCCAATCACCATTTCTCCCCAGAGGTTTAACATGACGCCATGCTCCCAATGCAATGCAATCTGCGCAGTTTACTACCAGCATGGCCTGCGGGGGAATCTTCGTGGGTTTCAGGGTTCTATACTTCAACGAACATAAAAGATATCGGGATAGCGGAATATGCCGGAAAACACTTGCAACGGACTGAGTAGCGACGAGGCGCGGCAACGGCTTGCCCAATATGGCCCCAATGCAGTCACCGAAGAAAAACCCAAAAACTGGCTGCTCTTTCTCCACAAGTTTTGGGCACCGGTACCCTGGATGCTGGAAGGCACCCTGATTCTGGAAGCCATATTGGGTAGGTGGCCAGAAGCGATCATCATCACTTTGCTCCTCATTTTTAACGGGGTGCTCGGTTTCAGCCAGGAGCGCAAGGCGCAGAGCGCGCTGGAACTGCTGAAAGAGCGACTGCGGATTCAGGCCCGCGCCTGTCGCGACGGACAATGGCAAAGCATCTCGGCCGCCGACCTTGTGACGGGTGATCTGGTTCATGTGCGGGCCGGCGATATGGTTCCTGCCGATCTGCATCTCAGCGATGGCAGCATATTGGTAGACCAATCCGCCCTGACGGGAGAATCCATGCCTGTGGAATGCACCACGGGCGACACCCTCTATTCCGCCTCCATCGTGCGTCGCGGTGAAGCCTCGGGGGAGGTCACGGCGACCGGTGCCAGGAGTTATTTCGGTAAAACCGCTGAGTTAGTGCGCGGCGCCGGCGTCAAAAGTCATTTAGAAGAGCTGGTTCTTTCCATTGTCCGCTATCTGGTAATGATGGACGTCATTCTCGTTGCCGCGATCCTGATTTACGCAGCCGCCAGCCACATCCCTCTTGCGGAAATATTGCCTTTTGCGCTCATCCTGCTGGTTGCTTCGGTACCGGTGGCACTGCCCGCCACTTTCACCCTGGCCACCGCCATCGCGTCTCTGCATCTGGTGCACCGTGGTGTGCTGGTCACCCGTCTGGCCGCTGTGGAAGAAGCCGCCGCCATGAGTGATCTCTGTAGTGACAAAACCGGCACCCTCACCCAGAACCGTCTCAGCCTCAGTCAGACAACGGGTTGGCCCGGCGTGGAAGAGGCAGAACTCCTGAAGATGGCCGCCCTAGCCAGTGACAACGCCACTCAGGATCCCATTGATCTCGCCATTCTCCAGAAGTCGGCAACCCAGATCGCCAATCTGCCTGATCGCCAGCAATTTGTGCCCTTTGATCCCGCTACCAAGCGGTCGGAGGGGGTTTTCATGCAGGACGGCGCATCATGGCGCGCACTCAAAGGTGCACCCCAGATCATCGCCAAACTCTGCAGCAATACGGACTGGGAACAAGCGACAACGGATCTCGCCGCCAGTGGCGCACGGGTGCTCGCCGTGGCGGCCGGCCCGGATGGTCAACCGCGCTTTCTCGGTCTGCTCGCACTCGCGGACCCCATCCGCCCGGATGCTGCCGAAGTCGTCCAGCATTTGCAGGAACTTGGCGTGCGGGTACGCATGGTCACCGGCGACAGCCTGCAGACGGCAAAAAATGTTGCGACATCGCTGGCCATCACGGGCAGCGTTTGTGACCGCAATGCCCTGGCTGAGGACTGTGGCGTGTATGCCGGGGTTTTCCCCGCCGATAAGTTTCATCTGGTGCAAGGGTTGCAGAAAAAAGGCCGGATCGTCGGCATGACCGGTGATGGCGTCAACGATGCCCCTGCGCTTAAACAGGCGGAGATGGGCGTGGCCGTGGAAAGCGCCACCGACGTTGCCAAGGCAGCGGCCAGCCTCGTGCTTACCACGCCCGGTCTGCAGGGGGTGCTCGATGCGGTGGTCACCGGTCGGCGCGTCTATCAGCGCATGCTCACCTATACCCTCAACAAAATCGTCAAGGTCTTTCAGGTCGCCTTGTTCCTGAGTCTGGGTTTCTTAATATTCCGCAGCTTTGTGGTCACTCCGCTGCTGGTTCTTTTGCTGCTCTTCGCCAATGATTTCGTGACCATGTCGCTGGCGGAGGATAATGTGCGTCCCTCGCCAAAACCGGACCGCTGGGATATTCGTACTCTGGTCCTCTCCTCATTAGTGGTGGCTTTCGCCTGGCTGATTTATATCTTCGCCGTGTATGGTGTGGGCCGGTCTCTGGGACTGCCACGGGCGTCCGTGCAGACCTTGGATTTCCTTGGGCTGGTATTTTCCGGGCTCGCTAATGTTTTTTTGGTGCGGGAGCGCGGCCATCTCTGGGGATCAATCCCTGGTCGCTTCCTACTCTGGGCAAGTCTGGCGGACGTATTGGTAGTAAGCGGTCTGGCCGTTATGGGCTGGCTGATGGCGCCATTGCCGATAGTGGTTATCGCCTGCCTGCTTCTGGCAACGGTGTTCTACACCTTCATTCTCGACCAGATCAAGGTACCTTTGTTGCGGAGATTAACCAGTGCTTAATTGAGATGGGGTGCGAATGTCCGGGGGGCGGCAAAGACCATTCAGCCGGGGCGCTGCCAATGCTAATATGCTGCCTCATTACAAAACACTGGCTCAGCTATGACAACGAAATATCAGGACGCACTCGAACAAATCGCGCTCGGCACCGTCGACATGCTGCCCGAGGGCGAAATGCTACCGCGGCTCGCGGCGGCACAGCGCGATAACAGACCCCTGCGAATCAAGCTGGGCATGGATCCCACTGCTCCGGACCTGCACTTGGGGCATACGGTGCTGCTCCATAAGGCCCGTCAATTCCAGGATCTCGGCCATCGCCTGCTTTTCGTTATCGGCGATTTTACCGCCATGATCGGCGACCCCACGGGCAAGAGCGTTACCCGCAAAGCGCTGAGTCGCGAAGAGGTGGTGGCCAATGCCGCGACTTATCGGCGTCAGGTGTTCAAGATACTGGATCCCGAGCGCACCGAGGTGATGTTTAACTCTGAGTGGCTGGGCGCCCTGCGTCCTGAGGAGCTGATCCAGATCGCCGCGCGTTACACTGTGGCGCGCATGCTGGAACGCGATGACTTCAACAAGCGCTACAATGCGAATCAGCCCATCGCTATTCACGAGTTTCTCTATCCTTTGCTACAAGGCTATGACTCGGTCGCCATCAAAGCGGACGTGGAACTGGGCGGTACCGATCAGCGCTTCAACCTGCTGGTGGGCCGGGAATTACAGCGTGAGTATGGCCAGAAACCGCAGTTGGTGCTCACCATGCCCATTCTCGAAGGCCTGGACGGCGTGCAAAAGATGTCTAAATCCCTGGGTAATTTCATCGCGGTCGAAGACGCGCCCGCGGAGATGTTCGGCAAGGTCATGTCCATCTCGGATACCTTGATGTGGCGTTACTACGCGCTGCTCTCCCGCGTACCTGCGGCAGAACAGGCGCGCCTGCAAAAAGAGGCGGCCAGTGGCGCGCGCAATCCGCGCGATATCAAGCTGAACTTGGCCGATGAGTTGGTGGGCCGTTTCCATGACGCCGCGGCTGCTCAGGCAGCGCATACCGCCTTCCTGGCCCGCTTTCAGCGCCACGAAGCCCCGGATGACCTGCCCCTGCAAAGGCTCTCCATGCAGGAAGACCCGCGCCTCAGCCAGATCCTGGTGCAAGTGCAGCTCGCCACCAGTACCAGCGAAGCTATGCGCAAGATGAAAGAGGGCGCAGTACGGGTGGATGGCGAGCGGGTGGTCGATCCGGCTATCACGCTGGCTTTGGGCGGGGCGTACCTTTTGCAGTTTGGTAAGCGCCACTTTGCCCGTGTCTCCCTGAGCAAGGCCGATTCCCACGCCACCTGAAATCATCTGTTGACACCCTTCGAGAGCTCCGTATAATGCGCCCTCACGACGCGGCGCTGAGCCGCACCGGACTCCGGTCCGGATTGTTCTTTCCCAGCCGAGTGGAGATGTGTGGGGTTTAGACCCAGGGGTGATATGAGCACTTAGGTGCTGATAGATACCCTGAGCAGTATTGTTTTAAGACGGATTGAACGAGAGAGTTTGATCCTGGCTCAGATTGAACGCTGGCGGCATGCCTAACACATGCAAGTCGAACGGTAGCAGGCCTTCGGGTGCTGACGAGTGGCGGACGGGTGAGTAATGCGTAGGAATCTGTCTTTTAGTGGGGGACAACCCAGGGAAACTTGGGCTAATACCGCATGAGCCCTGAGGGGGAAAGCGGGGGATCTTCGGACCTCGCGCTAAGAGGAGAGCCTACGTCTGATTAGCTAGTTGGTAGGGTAAAGGCCTACCAAGGCGACGATCAGTAGCTGGTCTGAGAGGACGACCAGCCACACTGGGACTGAGACACGGCCCAGACTCCTACGGGAGGCAGCAGTGGGGAATTTTTCGCAATGGGGGCA
>NZ_JBYCKR010000161.1:0-7692 GCF_057473505.1 Acidithiobacillus sp. TH-A35
TTGGACACAAAAACAGGCACATTAGAGTCCCTCCCAGCCGATCATGGACGGACTCTCATGATCAATGACAGGTTGGCAGCGTAAGCAGTCGTCCAGCGGACTGACCATCATGTTCTCGAAATTGGTCACCATGGCTGTAAACCGTAGCAGTCTTCTGAGAATGGTTTTCGAGAATCTCAACCATTTGATTTACTGTGCAGAAATCACCGCCATCCGAAGACTCTCGAAAACGGTCGGTTGCGAGAGGGCATCTATGATGCTAAATGATGTTACAAGTAGTATCATTCGTGGATGGATAAAGCGATCAAACTGCGTGAGGCCATGAAAAACCATCCCATGGGGTGGCAGATTGGTGATCTTTAGGTGGTTGCCCGTCAGCACGGAATCACCTGGCGACACGATGGCGGCAGTCATTGCGTATTTATCCGGCACGATGGGCGGACGCTGCCAGTGCCCGCCCATCGTCCGATCAAGCCGGTCTACATCAAAAAGTTTTTGCGCCTGGTGGCAGGAGAATGACCATGTATGCCCTGGAAGATTACCCGTTCGAGATGCGCCCGCTGAAGCCCTCAGAAGGGGGTGGGTATCTGATTTCCTACCCGGACTTCACGGAATGCATTGCGGATGGAGAAACGGTGGAAGAAGCATTACAGAATGGCCGGGAAGCCTTGCAGGCAGTGATGGGGGCTTTGCAGGAGCAGGGGATGCC
This sequence comes from Acidithiobacillus sp. TH-A35, assembly GCF_057473505.1. Classification (NCBI taxonomy): domain Bacteria; kingdom Pseudomonadati; phylum Pseudomonadota; class Acidithiobacillia; order Acidithiobacillales; family Acidithiobacillaceae; genus Acidithiobacillus; species Acidithiobacillus sp. TH-A35. The sequence goes on from NZ_JBYCKR010000161.1 coordinate 710, forward strand.
GGTACCGGCACCGAATAGTGGAGGTGTGGCTTCCGGCAAATTCATTGCCAGAGTACCAAAATCCATCCATGCCCAACTCGCTGCGCGGGCCAGAATGGAGGGGGTATCGCTCAACGCGATGGTTTTGACGCTCATTGCCAAGGGATTGGGTCAGGGAACGCGGGTGGAATGAGGTTTCCGGACGCCGAAAGATAGACGGGTTGATGGGCAGATTCAGGGCCGGAAATGGCCCCGGAAGTGTCCAGAAACCAACTGTCGATTAAACCTTCGATTTCTGAACTGTCATGTGGCGCGAGGTTCCTGCGCCCGCTAGAACACATTATTTGGATACGGTACTTGTGCGAGTCGTCCAGTCATGACGGCGTCATTGTTAGGCCGTTTCTTGGTAACTATGACGGTATCCCGATAATCGATACATGATCCCCGTAAAAGGCCAGTACACCGGGGTGGGGGAGGTCCTGCATGCCTTCCATGAGTGTCATAATGCTCTGACTTGGGGTACACTCAGCGCGATATCATGTGTCCCTGCCAGAAACGACTGTAGCTGTGCCAACGTTTGTAGCTTTGTTTCCTTCATGTCGATCATCATGCCTCTGTAGTGACCGATTAAAACTCAGGTGCTCAGACTCATTTCATATTGGAAGAGGCTAGATATTTACTCATCTCATAATCGGATGGATACTGTTTCCGAAACGAAAAACGAAGAGAGTAACGCAGATGAATTTAGGCAGCAACTGGACTGAAATAGCGCGTCGTGGAATAAAATTCATTCAGGTGCGCCGCAACACCCATCTGCAAAATATTCTTGGTCGTGATCCAGTATCCGACCATTGTGCCATCGTGTTCTTGGATGCCGCTTACGAATTTCCATTCGATATCGCGCGCGCTCTCGAATTTGCCTTGTTCCGGAGTTATGCCGTACCCCGTATTTCTGGGTTGTTGCAGAAGTCGGGGGAACTCATGAACAATGCCCGCAAACGCTACGACGATACCGACCTAATTCTCAGCGAGCTTTTAGAACATGGCTATGACAGTGAACGAGGCCGGGCTGCTCTTGCGAATATGAATCAACAGCATGGCCGCTACCCTATACACAACGATGATTATCTGTATGTGCTGTCCACTTTTGTTTTTGAGCCAATTCGCTGGATTGAGCGTTTTGGCTACCGCGCTATGGTTGAGCAGGAGCGGTTGTCCTGGTTTTTATTTTGGCGTGCAGTGGGCGAACGCATGGGTATCCATAACATTCCCGAAAAATACGGAGATTTTGAGGGCTACAACATCTGCTATGAGCAGGATAAATTCAGATTTGCTCGATCTAATCATATTATTGCCACAAAAACCAGGGATTTACTATTGGAGATGTATATTCCACGGGCTTTATTTCCCATAGGGCGTCTCGCGGTTTATGCAATGCTGGATGAATCCATGTCCAAAGCTTTTGGATTTCCAGTGCAGAGGCCTACATTGCGCTTTATCATCCGGCGCATTCTGTACTTACGTGGAAAACTTGTCCGCTGCCTACCAGCGCGGCAAAAACCAGTACTGCGCACCCAAAAACGGCGTCCAACGTACCCTGAGGGTTACTGCATCAAGGACCTTGGTCCAGATCACGCTGACAACAGCATTCTTTAGTTACTCAGACCAGAATAGCATCGGTATTGCGCTTGATTGATAACGTCGTCGTTGATTTCTGAACTTACCCATGTCGACAAAACAAAGCCTCCAGATGGACCCCTATTCAGGACGCGCAGCAACTCTCGAATAACTGAATGACCGCAATCAGTCTAGTGCCGCCAGTTCGTCCTCTGTGATACCCAGGCGTTCCATTTCTTCACGGATTCGCCGTCCTGCTTCGAGCAAAGCGTCCCTCTCTGACTGGCTGGGTTTTTTGGGAACCGGGATGTAAAAGCCGATGGTCTGCCTCACAGCGGACTGAGACTGGCGGTGATGACCTTTTACGCATGAACTGCCCTTGCTGATAGCGCCATTGCATGCTCTCCGCCGCACTGTTACCCGTCTGCCCCGAGGCAGAGGTTGCCTGTTACGTATGGAAACAGTACGCTACTTAGTATTTTAATTATCAATCTATTAGTGTGCATAGTGAAAAATCCTGAAACGTAATGAACACGGGAGACGGGGCTCACCGCCTCCGCCACTAAATGACAGGAATAATAATAAGCAGGAGCGTTCATGTCTGGACTGAAGCGGTCGAGCATTGTGCCGGTTTGTGGATTGTTGCTGGCGTCTTTTGCCGCAGGGGCACGGGCCGATGGGTCTGGATCTGGTTGGCAATCGCTTAAAAGCTGGGGGCAAAATCAGTGGTCGGCGGCCACCGCCGCACTGCCGCACACGCCCGTAACGGTGCCGGCGCGGGGGACGATTGAAGTGGCTTTCTCGCCGCCGGGCGGAGCGACAGCGGCCATTGTGCAGGCGGTTGGCGAGGCGAAGCAGCGGGTCTGGGTGCAAGCCTATAGCTTCACCAGCGCGCCGATTGCCAAGGCCGTGCTCAGTGCCGCCAAAAGGGGGGTCGAGGTGAAGGTGGTGCTGGACAAGAGTCAGCGCACCCAGAAATATTCGGTGGCCGATTTTTTCGCTAACCAGGGTGTGCCCGTTTACATTGATGACCAGCACGCTATTGCCCATAACAAGGTGATGGTGATCGATTCGGGGACGCTGATCACGGGCAGCTTTAATTTCAGCAAGGCGGCAGAGCAGGCCAACGCCGAAAATCTTCTGATATTTCGGGGAAATCCGGCGCTACAGCAACTCTATGCTGACAACTTCCGCTTTCATCTCAGCCACTCGACGCCCTACACGGCGCGTCACGGCCTGGATTAGTTCGACCTAGACGAGTCCTTCCAGCAACTGTACATCGACCAGACTGCCGGCCTTGGCATGCTCCGCTTCGGCCGCGAGAATGATCAGGCAGTCGGCATGGGCCATTCCACTCATGATATGGGAGGCCTGTTGACCAATCCCCGTCACCTGTAGTCCGCTGGGGGTCAGCAGCAGCCGACCGCGCTGGAAATCGGTGCGTCCCCCCTTTTTCTGGAGATCCTCTGCCAAAGGAAGCTGTAGCAGCGGAGCGGTCCAGGGCGCCGCTTTGCCCATGCGCTTGAGGATGCTGGGGCGTACAAACTGGTAAAAAGTCACCATGGTAGAGACGGGGTTGCCGGGCAGGCCGAAGAAGATGGCGTTGTCGAGTTGTCCGAAAGCCAGAGGACGCCCAGGTTTCATGTTTATTTTCCAGAAATTGATGGTGCCGAGGCGACTGAGGAGTTCGGCGATGTAGTCGGCGTCGCCCACGGAGACGCCGCCGGTGCTGATCACCATATCGGCCATGGTTGCGGCGCTGTGCAGGGCCTCTTCGATGTGCTCGGGATCGTCGACGATACGGCCGAGATCAAGGGTTTCACAGCCGAGGCGTTGCAGCATGCCGTGCAGGGCGTAACGGTTACTGTCGTAGATTTGTCCTGGACCCAACGCGCTGCCCAGTGGGCGCAACTCATCGCCGGTAGAGAAAAATGCGACCCGCAGACGGCGATACACGGCGAGTTCAGCAACGCCCAAACTGGCGAGCAGTCCGATTTGGGCGGGACGCAACCAGGTTCCCGCTTTCAGGGCCAGGGCTCCGGCCTGTAGGTCCTCACCGGGCTGGCGGATATTCGCTCCCGTCTTGCTGAGCACCTGCGGAGTGACCTGATCAGCGTGGACTTCTGCCTGCTCCTGAACGAGTACAGCATCCGCGCCTTCCGGGACCACGGCACCGGTCATAATACGTACACACTCGTCGGCAGCGACATGCCCCTTGAAGGGATGGCCGGCAAAAGACTGGCCGATGATGCGTCGTACGGCATCGCCGTCAATGCTGCGCAGGGCGTAGCCATCCATGGCCGAATTGGACCAGGCGGGCACGTTGGCAGGGGCATGAATGTCCGTGGCCAGTACCCGTCCCAGCGCATTGCCGAGATGGATATTTTCGGTACCTTGCACCGGCAGGCTGGCCGCGAGGATGGCATCCCGTGCATCGGCGACACTTTTAGCCAGGGAATCATGTTCGTTACCACCACAACAGTGAGCCATGTTTAATCTTCCTTTTTTATCCATTGCCGGATGAATTGCGCGATGGCGGACGGCGCATTCAGGTCCAGTTGAACGCCGGGAATGTCCAGAACGCTATCTGTCGCTACGGCCATGATGCAGGGGTCATCTGCCGCAAGCAGGGGACGCCCGAGACCTGGCCGGTGCACTTCGATTTTCGGCACTGCCAGTGCCTTGTTCCCCTCTATCAGGAGAAGGTCTGGCAGTGGTTGCAGGCTGGCGCTGATGGTCTCCAGGTTGACTTCTGCCGGAGCAGGTCTGCTCATAAACCAGCGTTTCGGACCCTGCAGTAATACGGCATCTGCACCTGCCTCCCGTAAACGGTAACTGTCTTTTCCCGGTACATCCCAGTCCACATCGTGATGGGTCGACTTGACGACGGCGACCTTCAGTCCATATCCGCGTAGCAAGGGAATCAGGGCGCAGAGCAGGGTGGTCTTGCCGCTACCGCTATATCCTACTACACAGAGCGTTTTCATGTCATATCCTCTGGATGATTGCAGTTACGCAGCAAGTCGGCGGGCAGGGTGAGACCGGCAAAAGAGAGGTCCTGGAACCAGCCTTGCGCCCGCCGCCCGCCGCCGTCCAGATAACGCTGTAGCTGGGGCAACAAATCGCAGCGACACAGGCAGATGACAGCATGCCAATGGTCGGCGCTGCGTACCACCACCAGGTCATGCCCGCCTTTGGCCTGCCACATGCGGCGCACGATATCCTGGGGTAAATAGGGGCTGTCTACCGGGATGCTGGCTACCCAGGCTTGCGTCGCGGCATGCATTCCGGCGGCCAGTCCCATGAGCGGGCCCTGAAAATCTGCCGTCAGATCAGAGACGACACGATGTCCCCATTGTGCATAACGGTCCATATTGCGGTTGGCGCTGATGACGATGTCGGTACAATCCCCGTGCAGGATGGCGATGGCCCGCTCGATCAGGGGTTTTCCCTGCCAGTCCAGCCAGCCTTTATCTGCACCACCCATACGACGACCGGCGCCACCGGCCAGAATGATTCCGGTGACTGGTAGCTGTTGTTGTGCGTTCCGTGCGTTGGGTGTGTATATGGGTGCCGGGGTGCTGATGGACGAGTTCACGGGTGTCGTGCCTTGCTGGCAATGCCTATGCTATCCTTCCACAATTCTTTCCTGAGGAAAACCCGGAGCGGTTATGTGGAATTGGTTGCGGGGCAAGATGGAGCCTGTCGCCCCGCCCAGCGGAGTCGTGATAGATGCGGGTATCCCGGCGCAGGATCGGGTGGCGGAACTCCCCTTGCCGGAGCCCCTTTTTATTCTGCACTACAACGGTTTCGGTCTGTTGCCGGAAAATCCCGAGCTGCGTCAAATTCTGCTGGAGACGGCGCGGAGTGGTGACTTCCTCCGGGATATGCCACGCGTCAGCGCCCAGCAATTGGCGGCAAGGACCGGACTGCAAATGCGCTTTGGCCTGGATACCGACACCGTGGCGCGTTTCTTTCGGGTGCTGCACGCCGAGATTACCCGGCGCATGTATGTGGAAGCTGCCCGGGAGCGCGAAGGCGCGGCGGGGCTGCGCTTGACTCTGCGTAAGCCGGAAACGGCCACGCCGGAAGACCAGGCCATTGTCAACGCCGATGCCCACGGTCTCGGTGCCGGGGTCTATCCCTTTACCCATATTCCCGAAAACCCCCATCCGGGGACGGAAAACCCTTTTATTATTCGCGTCGTGATGAAAAAGGATCTGTTATGAAAAAAATAGCCATCTTCGCCGGTGACGGCATTGGTCCGGAAATCGTGGCGGCTGCCCGGCAAGTGCTGGATGCCGTGGATCAGGCCGCCCACCTTGGCCTGCGCTGTACCGAAGGCCTGGTGGGCGGGGCCGCGCTGGACGCCAGCGATGATCCCTTGCCGGCAGTCTCTTTGCAGTTGGCCATGGAGGCGGATGCGGTCATTTTGGGCGCGGTGGGCGGCCCCCGCTGGGACGCGTATCCACCCGCCAAACGCCCGGAACAGGGACTGCTGCGCCTGCGCAAAGGCCTGGACCTCTATGCGAACCTGCGTCCCGCGCAGATTTTTCCGCAGTTGCTGGATGCCTCGCCCCTACGTCCGGAACTGGTGCGCGATGTCGATATCCTGGTGGTGCGCGAGCTGACCGGGGATATCTACTTCGGCCAGCCGCGCGGTCTGGAGGTCGTCGACGGCAAGCGCCGCGGCTTTAACACCATGGTCTATGACGAGGATGAAATTCGCCGTATCGCCCATGTGGCCTTCCGCGCTGCCCAGGGGCGTCGCAAGCAGCTGTGCTCGGTGGACAAGGCCAACGTCCTGGAGACCACACGTTTGTGGCGCGAGGTGGTCACCGAAGTGGCGCGGGGCTATCCCGATGTGCAGCTCAGCCACATGTATGTGGATAATGCCGCTATGCAATTGATCCGCGCCCCGGCACAGTTCGACGTGCTGCTGACCGGCAACATGTTTGGTGACATTCTTTCCGACGAAGCCAGTCAGTTGACCGGATCCATCGGCATGCTGCCCTCGGCTTCACTGGGCGAGGGTCGGGCGATGTATGAGCCTATTCATGGCTCGGCGCCGGACATAGCCGGGCAGGACAAGGCGAATCCCCTGGCCACCATTCTGTCGGTGGCGATGATGCTGCGGCATTCCCTGAACGCCGAACCTTGGGCACAGCGGGTGGAGGCTGCCGTACAGCAGGTGCTGAGCCAAGGGCTACGCACAGCGGACATTGCAGCGCCCGGCGCGTCGGTTATTGGTACCAAAGCCATGGGTGCCGCAGTGGTCAACGCACTTAGCCTGAAGGATTGATAGCGCATGCAAAAATCACAATATAATGTCGCTATTTTAGGGGCAACCGGTGCAGTTGGTGAGGTCATGCTGCAGATTCTCGAGC
>NZ_JBYCKR010000162.1:0-2721 GCF_057473505.1 Acidithiobacillus sp. TH-A35
CTACGAACAACGCCAACAGGCGGCAGAACAAAACCAGCTCAGCAGCCTGCAGCGACAGGTGCAGTCGTTGACCCGCCAGCACCAGTCGCTGCAGAACGAATACGGCAGACTGCGCGAACAACTAGCAAGTAAAACCATGAGCGGCGCCCAGACCCAGCATCTGCAAGCCGAAATCCAGCAGCAGCAGCAGATGTTGCAGTCTGAAGAGCAGCGCCTTGCCGGGCTGGCGATACAGCAGGGTGCCACACCCATCCCGGGCATATCCACCAGCCCGCTCACTGCGCAGCCCGGCTATGGCAAAGCGCTGACGGTATACGCCCAGGTCCGGGCCGCCAGCGACGGGGTGCATGTCACCATGCCGGTAAACAGCCTGTTCGGCAGCGACAATCAGCTTTCTGCGGATGGCGAGCAGCGTTTGCAGGCCATTTCCAGCATCCTCAAGCAGACGGCAGCCAGTGAAATACTGGTGCGGGTAGCGCCACAGCCCTTGGGTGCCAATGTTGCCACCCAACGTGCCGAAACCATCCTCCGCACCCTGCGCCGCAACGGTATCCCCGATAAGGTGCTGGCACTGGCTACCGGCGCCGGCCTCAGCACGGGCACGGCCGAACTGCTGTTGGTGAACGCCAGCCCGACTCCGTGACCCGCCTGATTCTCGCCTCGGCCTCACCACGCCGCTTGGCCCTGCTCCAGCAGTTGGGCTATGCGCCAGAGGTTTTAGCCACTGACGTGGATGAGACCCCACGGCCCGGCGAGACCCCAGACGCCCTCGCTCAGCGCCTGGCCCATAGCAAAGCACTCGCTGCGGCTACGGTAAGCCCGGAAGCCATCATCCTGGCGGCAGACACGGTCGTGGCGCTGGGTGATCGCGCCTTCGGCAAGCCCGGCAACTTCGAGGAAGCCATGCAAATGTATACAGTGCTCGGCGGCTTCTGGCATCAAGTGCATACGGCTGTCGCTGTTCTCCATCGAGGCCAGGTAAACCTGCGCCTGTGCAGCAGCGCCGTCCGCCTGCGCCCCCTCAACAGCGCGTAGATGCGTGTCTACTGGGACACCGGCGAACCAGTTGATAAGGCAGGGGCCTATGCGGTTCAGGGCATCGGCGCGGTCTTTGTCAGCGGCTTACAGGGATCTTACAGCGGTGTCATGGGTCTGCCCCTTTTCGAAACGGCGGAGATGCTTGCCGCTTGCGGTTTCTCCCCCCCTTGCCTCTCAGGACATCCATGAGCGAAGAACTGCTGATCAACGTCACCCCCCAGGAAATCCGCGTCGCGCTGGTGGATAACGGCGTCCTCCAGGAGCTCCAGGTCGAGCGCAGTGGTCATCGCGGCCTGGTGGGCAATATCTATAAAGGCATCGTCCGCCGCGTCCTGCCCGGCATGCAGGCTGCTTTCGTTGATGTCGGCCTGGAACGCACAGCCTTCCTCCACGCCGCGGATATTCAGGATGACAGCGAGGAAGTGCAAGGCGAGACGGACATCGAAACCCGTGCTGGCCACCACGAAGTCCGCAACGTCTGCGCCCTGCTCCACGAAGGACAAGAAGTGTTGGTGCAGGTCATCAAGGACCCCCTCGGCAGCAAAGGCGCACGCCTCTCTACCCGCATCACGCTGCCAGGACGTTATCTGGTTTACATGCCCTTTGTGCCGCGCATCGGCGTCTCCACCCGCATTGAATCGCCTGAAGAACGTTTCCGGCTCAAGGAGCAGCTTAAATCCGCGATCCCGCCCGAAGAGGCCGGCGGCTACATCATCCGCACCCTCGCGGAAGGCGTGGAAGAAACCGATTTTGCCGGAGATATCGATTTTCTCCGGCGCCTATGGGACTCCATCCGCGCCCGACTGGAGCGCAGCCCGGCCCCCAGCCAAATTCACAGCGACCTCAACCTCGCCATGCGCATGATGCGTGATGTGATGTCCGACAACATCCAACGGGTACGCATAGATTCGCGGGAAACCGTCGATGCCGCTCTGGCCTTTTGTCAGGGCGTCATCCCGGAAGTGGCTGATCGCATTGAACACTACAGCGGTGAGCGTCCGCTTTTCGATCTTTATAACGTCGAGGACGAAATTGAGCGCGCCCTGCAAAGCCGGGTCACGCTCAAGTCCGGTGCCTACCTCATCATCGACCAGACCGAGGCGCTGACCACGGTGGACGTCAACACCGGCGGCTTCGTGGGACGACGCAATCAGGAAGAAACCATCTTCAAGACCAACCTGGAAGCCGCCGCCGCCATCGCCCGACAGATGCGCCTGCGCAACATCGGCGGCATGATTATCATCGACTTCATCGACATGGAAGACGAGGAGCACAAACGCCGGGTCCAGCGTGCGCTGGAAAAGGGCATCCAGAGCGACCGCACCCGCTGCAACATCACCCAGATATCCTCTCTGGGCCTGGTGGAAATGACCCGCAAACGCACCCGCGAAAGTCTGCGCCAAACCCTCTGCGAGCCCTGCCCCTACTGCCACGGCCGCGGTTTCATGAAAACCGCAGAAACCATCTGCTACGAAGTCCTCCGCGAGATCGTCCGCGAAACCCGCGCCTACCCTGCCGAACGCTTCGTGGTTCTGGCCTCCCCGCAGGTCATGGAGAAGCTGTTAGACGAGGAAAGCACCAGCCTTGCGGCGCTGGAGGAGTTTATCGGCCGACCTATCAAGGTGCAGGCAGAGGCACCTTATACACAGGAGCAGTACGACATCATTCTGATGTGACATTTTT
>NZ_JBYCKR010000163.1:0-2856 GCF_057473505.1 Acidithiobacillus sp. TH-A35
ATCGGTCTATAAGAGTAAACATTATGCATAGTCTTCGCGTCGATCTGGGTCCGCGCAGTTACCCCATCCACATAAGCACCGGCATCCTCTCCGATCCGACTCTTTTCGCTCCCGCCCTGAGCAAAGGTCCGGTCGCGATTATCACGGACAGCAATGTCGCTCCACTCTATCTGGAGACGCTGCAAAAAACCCTGCAGAAACTCGAAAAAGACTTGCTGGTCATCATCCTGCCGGCCGGCGAGGAGAGCAAATCTCTCGCGAATATCCAAGAAATCACCGGGCGCCTGCTGAGCGCAGGTTACGGCCGTGACTGCACCCTCTGCGCCCTCGGCGGCGGCGTCGTGGGAGACATCACCGGCTTCGCCGCCGCAGTGTATCAGCGCGGAGTAGCCTACATTCAGGTGCCGACCACCCTGCTCGCCATGGTGGACTCCTCTGTCGGTGGCAAAACGGGGGTCAATCACCCCCTGGGTAAAAACATGATCGGCGCTTTTTACCAGCCACGTGCCGTGATCGCCGACACCGACACCCTGGACAGCCTGCCTGACCGGGAATTACGCTCAGGACTGGCCGAGGTCATTAAATATGGCCTGATTAACGACCAGGGCTTTTTTTCCTGGCTCGAAGACCACATGGATGCTGTGCTCGCCCGGGAGGCCGACGCCCTGGCCAAAGTGATCCAATACTCCTGCAAAGACAAGGCTGACGTCGTGGCACGCGACGAGCTAGAGGGCGGGGTGCGCGCCATTCTCAACCTCGGTCATACCTTTGGTCATGCCATTGAGGCGGTGACCGGCTACGGCCAGTACCTGCATGGCGAAGCAGTGGCTATCGGCATGGTCATGGCAGCAGATCTTTCGCGCCGTCTCGATCTGATTCGGGAGAGTGAGCAGGATCGTATCTACGCCCTCATCAAGGCCGCTGGATTACCCACACTGGCCCCCACACTCCCCGTCGCCGATTATCTCCGCTTTATGCGCGTTGACAAGAAAGCGGAGGGGGGCCGGGTGCGTTTCATCCTGCTGCGCGGCATTGGGAGTGCGGTCATCACCGGAGATGTCCCCCCGGCCGCTGTCACCCAAACCCTTCAGGCCTTCATGGAGCATGGACATGCATGAGATCAATAAAGCAACCGCGGAGCTGCAAAAGGAAATGGCGCAACGCATCGCGCTGAACCCCGGCGGCACCCGCCGTATTGGCAATTTCGGTTTCATCGAGCTGGAAGAGACCTGGGGTGACGAAGCCACCATCATCAATACCGCGCGCATCAGCACCACTAACCAGCGTCTCCGCAGCGGGCACGAATTTTCGGAACGCGACCGCGCCCTGCTCTACCAGTTACTGCGCGATCAGCACGGCACTCCCTTCGAGACCGTATACTTCCGCTTCCGCTTCATCGCACCGATTTTTGTGCTGCGCCAGTGGGTTAAACACCGCGTTTCCAGTTGGAACGAGTTTTCCATGCGCTATCGCAAGCCTCTCTCCATCGCCTACGTGCCCGATGCCGCCGCACGCACCGTAGATGGCTTTGCGGTATTGGACGAGGCTGCCATGGGCGAATATGAAGCGCTGATGGCGCAGCTCTTCGCCTGGTACGAGCAGCAATACAATGCGGCTTGCAGCCGCATTGATTTGGCGCGCGAAACCGGCGAGCTGGGCCCCAAAGAAGGCGGACGCGACCCATACCGCGGCCGGGCCCGCGAGCTTCTGCGCAACGTGATGCCGGTCGCCGCCTACTCGGATGTCTACTGGACGGTCAACTTCCGCAGCCTGATGAACTTTTTCAAGCTGCGGCGCAAGCAAGATGCCCAGTATGAAATCCGCGAATATGCCGATGCGGCCTTTGCGCTGTTCGCCACGCGCCTGCCTCTGCTCGCCGAAACCATGCAGCGGGTGATAGACGAATCCGCCGCCAGTGCCGCGGTGCAGGAATCGTTCGGGCATGCCTGACCCCGTCTCTCCAGGCCAGTCCGGGAGATTGGCGCCTTATGCCGCCGACCCCGCGCAGAGCCGTGGCCGCAAACATGCGGAGGAGCCGCCCGCCGGTCGCAGCGCCTTTCAGCGCGACCGGGACCGGGTCATCCACTCCGGTGCCTTCCGCCGCCTGGAATACAAGACCCAGGTCTTTGTAAATCACGAGGGCGATCTCTACCGCACCCGCCTCACCCACAGCCTGGAAGTAGGACAGGTGGGCCGCGCCATCGCCCGCCAGTTGGCCCTGAATGAGGATCTGGTCGAAGCCATTGCCCTGGCCCACGATCTCGGTCACACCCCTTTTGGCCATGCCGGACAGGATGCCCTGCAGGAGTGCATGGCCGACCTCGGTGGTTTCGAACACAACATCCAGTCCCTGCGGATCGTGGACCACCTGGAAAAGCGCTATGGCGACTTTCCAGGCCTGAACCTGAGCTTTGAAACCCGCGAGGGCATTCTCAAGCACTGCGCCAAAAGCAAAGCTGCCGATCTGGGAGATGTGGGTGAACGCTTTCTGCAGGGCACCCAGCCCAGTCTGGAGGCGCAGATCACCAATCTCGCCGATGAAATCGCCTATAACAACCATGACATCGACGACGGCCTGCGTGCCGGTCTGCTGAACCGGGAAGAACTCTGCGCCAGCACCTTGTACGGGGCTATTTTTGCTGGGGTACAGCAACGTTATCCCGACGCTTCCCAGACCATATTGCGTCACGAAACGGGCCGCCGCCTCATCGATCTGCTCATCCGCGATCTGGTCGATGAAACCCGGCGCCGCATTGCCGCAGAGGGCATCGCCACGATTGCGGAAGTGCGGGCCGCGCCGCGACCCCTCGCCGCCCACAGCCCAGCCATCGCCCACGAAGTCGCCACCCTCAAACA
>NZ_JBYCKR010000164.1:0-20172 GCF_057473505.1 Acidithiobacillus sp. TH-A35
TGTTTCTGCTTGTAAAATAGACTGATATCGATCGATGAGCTGAAAATCCTCTTCCTGCAGCCCCAGGAAATTAGGCAGAGAGTCTGGTCTGAATGTCAGGCCGTTCATGAGATGATGTCCTCAGTCTTAGTAGTCGCTGGTTGGGCATGAATGATCTTGGTGGACATCTGGTGTTCCATCGAAAATAGTGGTTTGACAATAAAGCAAAATATATGCCACCACATATCCGGCGGCTATCTTTTTTCGACGTCTCCTATAGGGTTGGCAGTTCACACCCACGCCCCGCGTATCTGCCGTAGCACCAGCAAAAATGTCGGCGCGCCCAAAAGCCCGGCGAATATACCGACTGGGACATCCATGGAGAACAGTTTTCGTGCCAGGGCATCTGCCATGAGCAGATAGGCTGCGCCGAGCAGGTTACTGCCGAAAAAGCATGTCTTGGCCAGGCCGGCGGCGGTGCCAGACAAACTTTGTCGCAAACCTGACCAGACTCTACAAAAGGTTATCTAACGATGGCCTCATCCGACCACACCCACATCCGCAAGAACTGCACGGATAGCTTATAATCACTTGTTTATACTTCTAATATATCATTACGTGCCGGCACCGCTACCCCACGCTCCGCGTCCCGGTATAAATATTGCTGGATACGCGAAATGATGCAGCCATGAGGATCGGAACCGTGCCAGATACAATCATTGTTGGTGGTGGCTTATGCGGGCTTGCATTGGCCAAAAGCCTGCAGGAGCGCGGGCGGGATTTCACACTCTATGAAGCGCGTGAGCGTATGGGCGGGCGTATATTTTCCGAACGCTGCCGACGCAATAATCTGGCGGTGGATCTGGGGCCAACCTGGTTCTGGCCGGATACCCAACCGCGCGTCACCCAGATGATCTCGGGCCTTGGGCTCGATACGTTTGCCCAGCACGACCACGGTGACATCCTGCGCCTGAATACAACAGATGAAAAACCGGAGGTCATGAAGTTGACAGAGGTACATGGGGGTGCCCGGCGCGTGGTAGGCGGGATGGGACGTCTCGTGACCGCCATGACCGCGCAACTCCCTGTGGACCGGTTGCACCTGGGCCATACGCTGCTATCCGTGGAGGAAGATGACGATTACGTTATTCTCAGTTTCCGCCACAACGAAAGGATCGTGCAGGTCAATGCGCGTCATGCGGTTCTGGCCCTCCCTCCCCGTCTGCTGGAAGAGCACGTCCGTTTCGATCCTCCCCTGAACGCGTCCCTGCGCGAGGCCATGCGCACGACCCACACCTGGATGGCCGATCAAGCCAAGGTGGTCGTTGCTTACGATCAGGCGTTCTGGCGGGACTCGGGCCAGTCCGGGAACGCCTTCGTCACCCACGAACAGGTGGTACTCCCCGAGATTTTCGACGCCTGTGATGCCACCGGTGAGCAGGCCGCACTCGGCGCCTTTTTTTCCCTCCCACCGGCATTTCGCGCCACCATCCCGCCCGCCACCATGGCCTTACTGATCTCCAGCCAACTGGTACAGGTCTTTGATCTGCCGGCAGAAGACGGAGAACAACATGTCCATGACTGGGCTCAGGAAGCCTACACCTGCAGCACCCTGGACCGCACGCCTCCCAGTACGCATCCCGAATACGGCAACCCGAACCTACGATTGCCGCTGTGGAAAAACAAGCTGTTTTTCGGCGGTTCTGAAACGGCGGGCTATGGCGGGGGCTATCTGGAAGGCGCCCTGGAATCCGCCGCCCGCATTCAGCGGACACTCGTGTCTGACCCCATATCGCGCGGCCCGGAAGCACTGAACGGTCCTGCCGACAACACCGCTTGCATCGCCATATTCGGTACATGGGTGACCGCGCAACAGCCGGACTTGCTGGCGACCTATCGCCGCCACCTGAATCAATATCTGGCCCGCCAGCACAAGGAACAGTTGACCCAGCGCGCCCTGCTCGACACCATGGAGCAGTTCTATAGCGAGGCATTGCGCCAACTGAGCGCATTGCCTTTTGACACCAGCGGCACGGGTGTCCATAAGGGGCGTTCTGATCTAACGCCGGAAGTGCATGCACCTTTCGCAACCGTTCATCAGACACTGATCAGTGAGGCCCTCGCCTTCAACCGCAGTTCCTGTGCGCTCTCCAATTTTCCCGAAGAGCACGAACCCGGCAAGGAATACCTGTCCACCATCGCCCGCGACCTCGCTGCCGCCTGGCGGGAGTTTGCCCTCAGCAGCAATGCCGTACTCCTCGCCAAAGCCGTTCCCGTCACCGACAGCCAGCGGACGCATTGAGTTTACCGTGATAAAGCATGCATTTTGTCGCAAAGCCTACATCTGCTGCTGGCGTTGTTTTTCTGGTGCATTCTAGCCAAAAGACTGTTTATCTTGAAATTAACAAGACAGTCGTATCTGGAATGAAGATTGCTTAGATCGGTGCAACAGCATCTTTCAGATCACCGACAGATCGGTAACAGGAGTACGCCATGCATATTGTCGTCTGTATCAAACAGGTTCCCGACAGCGCCCAGATCCGGGTGCATCCGGTCACCAATACCATCATGCGGCAGGGTGTACCCGCCATCATCAATCCCTTCGACGTTTTCGCCATCGAAGAGGCCTTGCGCCTCAAAGACCGCTTCGGCGGGCGAGTCACCGTGCTGACCATGGGGCCGCCCCAAGCGGAAGACGCACTGCGCAAGGCCATCGCCTATGGTGCCGACGACGTGATACTCCTGACCGACCGCGCCTTCGCCGGTGCCGATACCCTGGCGACCTCCTTCGCCCTGGCACAGACCATCCGCAAAATTGGTGAGGAACATCCCGTCGATCTGGTTTTCACGGGCAAGCAGACCATTGACGGGGATACCGCGCAGGTCGGACCGGGCATTGCCAAGCGCCTGGACCTGCAACTCCTCACCTACGTATCGGCTATCGATGCGTTGGACCTTGAGGAGCGCAGCATCACCGTACAACGCCGTTCTGAAGGCGGTGTGCAGGTGATCCGGACCCGCCTGCCCGCACTGATCACCATGCTGGAGGGTAGCAACCAGATCCGCTTCGCGGGCATGGATGATATGTTCCGCTCGGCTCGCTTTGACGTGCCTAAATGGAATAAAGAGCGCGCCGGTATTGAGGACGTCAGCAAAATCGGCCTCAAGGGCTCGCCCACAGTGGTCAGCAAGATATTCACCCCCAAGCCCCGGGCCGTGAAGGCACAGATGATCGGCGCTGATCTGGACGCCAGCGGCACCGCCAACGCCATCCTGGATATTCTCAGCAGCCAGCACCCGCGCCTGGCGCAGGAACTCGGCCTGATCACCCCATAAACGCACAAGGAGCATTCGCATGAGCGAGAACACTGCCGCACCCGCAAAGCCCAAAGGCAAAAAGCGCCTGGAGCTGGATCCCCGCCTGGCGGCCTACAAGGGGATCTGGGTGTTTGTCGAAATGGAACGGGGCCAGGTACACCAGGTGTCCTGGGAATTGCTCGGCGAAGGACGCAAGCTGGCCGATATTCTCGACGTAGAACTGGGCGCCGTCATCCTCGGCGGCAGCAGCGATGAACTGGGTGCCGCTGCCCGTAACGCTTTCACCTATGGCGCCGATGTGGCCTATATCGTGGCCGATCCCATTCTCACGGACTATCGCAACGAGCCCTACACCAAGGCCATGACCGACCTCGTCAACCGCTATCAGCCGGAGATTCTGTTGCTCGGCGCCACCACCCTGGGCCGCGATCTCGCCGGTAGTGTGGCCACCACTCTGCTCACGGGTTTGACCGCAGACTGCACGGAACTCGCCATTGACCCGGACAATCGCGGACTCCTCGCCACCCGTCCGACCTTCGGCGGCAGCTTGCTCTGCACCATCCAGACTCTGAACTACCGCCCGCAGATGGCCACCATCCGCCCCCGGGTCATGGCCATGCCCGACGCCATGCCAGAACGCAGCGGCCGTGTCATTTCTGAAAACCTGCAGATGCAGGAAGACGACATTATCGCCAAGGTCCTGGAGTTCATCCCCGACGAGGCCCAGGAGCAGGCTCAGCTCGCCTATGCCGACATTATCGTGGCGGGCGGCCGAGGCATGGGCAAGGCCGAAAATTTTCGCCTGATCTGGGACCTGGCTGCCGTACTCGGCGCCGAAGTCGGCGGATCGCGTCCGGTGACCCATGCCGGCTGGCTACCCGCTGACCGTCAGGTCGGGCAATCGGGCAAGACTGTGCGTCCCAAGCTTTATATTGCTGCGGGCATCTCCGGGGCGATTCAGCACCGCGTCGGCATGGAAGCCTCCGACGTCATCATCGCCATCAACAACGATCCCAATGCGCCCATCTTCGACTTTGCCACTTATGCCATTGTCGGCGACGCCGTGCAGATCCTTCCCGTCCTCACCGACGCCTTTCGCAGTCGCCTGGCTGTGAACCGCCGGGCCGGTTAATTACAGGAGTCATGACATGGCCGAAAAATTTGATGCTATTGTGGTAGGTGCCGGCCCCGCCGGTAATGCGGCCGCGTATACCATGGCCCAGGCGGGTCTGAGCGTATTGCAACTGGAGCGCGGTGAAACCCCCGGCACCAAAAACGTCCAGGGGGCCATTCTCTACGCCGACGCGCTGGAGCGCATCATTCCCGATTTCCGCGACGACGCCCCGTTGGAGCGCCACGTCATCGAACAGCGCATGTGGGTGCTGGATGAAAAATCCTTCATCGGTACCAACTATCGCTCGGATGCCTTTAACAGCGACCAGCCCAATCGTTATACCATCCTCCGGGCGCCTTTCGACAAGTGGTTCTCCGGGAAGGTCAAGGCCGCAGGCGGCCTGGTCATCTGCGAGACGACGGTCACCGAGCTCATCCAGGAAGGCAAAAAGGTCATCGGCGTCCGTACCGATCGTGAGGGAGGCGACATTTATGCCGATGTGGTGATCCTGGCGGATGGCGTCAATTCGCTGTTGGCCAAAAAAGCCGGCTTCCATGGCGAACTCGAAGCTAAAAATGTCGCGCTCGCGGTCAAGGAAATTCACTTTCTGCCCGAGGAGGTCGTCCAGAGCCGTTTCAACATCAAGGGCAACGAAGGGGTGGTCATTGAGATCGCCGGCGCCGTCACCCACGGCATGGTCGGCACCGCCTTCCTCTATACCAACAAGGAATCCATCACGCTGGGCATCGGTTGCCTCTTGTCCGACTTCAAAAAAGCGGGCATCGCGCCCTATACCCTCCTCGAAGAACTCAAGGCGCATCCGGCCATTGCCCCGTTGATTGAGGGGGGCGAAATGAAGGAGTATGCCGCCCACCTGATTCCCGAAGGGGGCTACAAGGCCGTTCCGACCCTCTACGGCGAGGGCTGGATGATTGCGGGGGACAGCGCCGGACTGGTAAATGCGGTCCACCGCGAAGGCTCCAACCTGGCGATGACCAGTGGCCGGCTGGCCGCAGAAACGGTTATCGCGCTGAAAGACATGAAGCTCCCCTGTACGGCCCCCCATCTTGCCCGTTACAAAACCGCGCTGGACGACAGTTTCGTCATGAAAGATTTGCGGAAATACAAGGAGTTGCCTGATATCCTGCACGGCAATCCGCATTTCTTTTCGGTGTATCCGCAACTCCTCAACCGCGCCGCGCATACCATGCTGATGGTCGATGGTCAGGATAAGCACAGCAAGGAAAAGACCATTCGGGGCAGCTTTGTACAGCAACGCTCGTTGTGGGGTTTGGTGGGAGACGCTTACCGCATGTGGAGGGCAACGCGATGATCAAGATCGAAGAGAAACTGTTTCAAAACCGCTACCGGGTCGATGAAGGCCGGCCGCATATCCAGATCAGCGATCCTCAGGTCTGCGCGGATGATTGTAAAACCCAGTCCTGTACCTTCGCCTGTCCTGCGGCCTGTTACGCCAAAGACGAGGGCGGTGGTGTGGTCCTGACCACGGACGGCTGCCTGGAGTGCGGCACCTGTCGGATCATTTGTTCCGAATATCGCAACGTGGATTGGTCCTATCCACGGGGCGGTCACGGCATCCTTTTCAAGTTCGGTTAAGTGGGGGCATTTCATGAGCAAACCAGAACGCCACGTCTTCGTCTGCGTCCAGTCCAGGCCGCCGAGTCATCCCAAGGGCTCCTGCGGCACTCAAGGCTCCGCGGATCTGCTCCGTGCTTTTCAGGACACCTTTGAAGCACGCAAACTCTGGGGGCGTTTCGCCCTGACTCAGTGCGGTTGTCTGGGACCCTGCGGCGAGGGTCCCAATGTGCTGGTTTATCCCGAAGGCATCCTTTACGCGGGAGTACGTCAGGATGATATCGACGTCATTATCGACGAACATCTGATCGGCGGCACACCCGTCACCCGCCTCTACCCGACGCCGGAGGCTTGGTCCAATGAGCCCTGACGGTGCCCTCGGCGAGATCACCCTGCCCTTTGCCGACCCGACCGGGCAGGTGGCTGCGCTGCTGGAGACTGCACTGGCCAGTAGCACATACCCGACCGAGGTGGAAAAACTGCTGAGGCAGCATCTACTGACCGATCCGGATTACCTGCCCGCCTATTTTGACATGTACAAGCTGCTGTTTCGCCAGTCCCGGCTGGCGGAGGCCGAAGAGATAGCACGCACCGCTCTGGCCAGCGGGGCACGACTGGGCGGTTTCCCCCCCAACTGGCAGCACCTCGCTCCAGGCACCGCAGACTGGTCCGTGATTCACAGTCCTGCCCATTTTTATCTCTTCACCCTGAAGGCCCTGAGTTTCATCCTGTTACGCCGCAAGCAACTGGACGAATGCCGGGAGGTTCTGGAAAAGATCGGCGAACTGGACCCTCACGATCTGGTAGGAGCCTCCGTCATCCGCGCCTATGCCGATGGTCTGACGGCGCATTGAGCCTGGCGATGTGCCATACAAGATGGAATACCCACCCGGAGCGCGTCTATGCTGAGCATCTCGCCCTTTAACGCGATTGAAGAGGCGGGGACTGCCGTACTCACGCTGACTGAAGGGCTGGAGAAGGAAGAGTTTCTCGCGTCGCGCCTCACCCGCGCAGAAACTCGACGCCAGCTTCGCCTCATGAGCAAGTCCGCCCTGCTCCTGTCGCCAGAGATCCACGCCCTGTTGGTGGAAATAGACTGGGAAGGCTGGCGCGCCCTCGACCAGCGCCTCGCAACCAGTGATAAAGCAGAGGACACCCTGCTCTGGCTCGCGGTGCGCGCGCTGGCACCAGATACCTTGATGTGGCTGCGGGTGTACCGCAAAAACCAGCCGGAACGGTTTAAAGAGGACAACTGATGGCGATGCGCTTCTACATGACCCCCGGATCATGCTCCACCGGCATCCATATTCTGCTGGAAGAACTGGATCTCCCCTTCGAGGCCTGGATCGTCAATCTGCCAGCCGGCGAGCACCACAAGCCCGAGTACCGCGCCATCAATCCGAAGTCCACCATCCCCACCCTGGTGCGTCGGGACGGCACGGCGCTGACTGAATTCCAGGCCATCGCCTGGTGGCTGGCACGCACCCACCCCAAGGCGAAACTGCTGCCAGAGTATCCCGACGGCGAGGCGCGCGTGCTGGAAGTCATGGACTATGCTGTCGGCACCCTGCACGGCCAGGGCTTCGCCCGCATTTTCATTACGGACACCTTCACCCCCAACGCCGCCGATCACGCAGCCGTGCAGGCGCGCGGACGGGAAATCGTCAATCAGGGATTCGCCATCATGAATGACGCCCTTGCCGGATTGGATTATGTCACCGGCGGCTTCTCCATCGCCGATGCGGCGCTGTTTTACGTGGAGTTCTGGGCAGCCCGGCTGGGCATCCCGCTACCTGAACATTGCGACGCCCACTACCAACGCCTGCGGGCCAGGCCTGCCGTGCAGCGTGTACTGCGCGAGGAAGGCTATCGATGACAACGGAAAGCGCAAACTGCTTTGTTCTGGCGGAAATGCGCACCCATCATTTCACCTTCCAGGGCACCGGCGAGGATCGGGAGGCGGCCCGCCGCGCCCTGCTCCACGCTTGGCAGGCGCACCGAAACCGTCTGGTACAACGTTACCCCGAGTGCCGCGACCGAATCCTTGATGAAAAGCACATTGAATCCCGCTTCAGGATCAGTTATCAAGAAATGGGAGCAGATGCCTGTTATCCCGCCATTTCACCCGACACAGGAGCCCGTCCATGAACTACGCCTTCCCGCCCGCCCCTGTCGTGACTCTGGACGCCATGTCCAGCAACCCTTTCCCGGTGCGCCGCATTTTTTGCGTCGGGCAGAACTACGCTGATCACGTCCGGGAAATGGGCAGCGCGCCCGATACCGAACCCTTCTTTTTCATGAAACCGGCCAGCGCCATCCTGCAGAATAATTCAGTGCTGCCCTACCCGCCCGGCACTACCGACCTGCAGCCCGAGGTAGAACTGGTGGTGGCGCTACACAAGGGTGGCAAAAATATCCCCATGGACAAGGTCGATTATGACTATGTGTTCGGTTATGCCGTGGGTCTGGACATGACGCGCCGCGACCTGCAACGCGTTGCCCGCGAAAAGGGCCAGCCCTGGGAGATGGCCAAAGCATTCGACCATTCGGCGCCTTGCACGGCCATCACGCCCGAGTTTTATTCGGGAACCATCGCCCGCGGTAAGATCGAACTCAAGGTGAATGGTCAAATCCGCCAGAGCGCCGATGTCGGTGACATGCTCTGGAAAATTCCCCAGATCGTCCATTTCCTGTCGAATCAGGTCGAACTCTTTCCCGGAGACCTCATCTTCACCGGCACCCCCGCCGGCGTGGGCCCCGTGGTGAAAGGCGACGTGATCGAGGCCGCTGTTGCCGGGCTGGAACCGCTGACCATCACCATTGGCTAACCCGATCACCCCCCAATCGAAACAGGAATAACCCAATGCCCACATCCGACCTCCTCGAACGCAATCGCCTGATCTTCTGTCACTTCGACAGCTACAGTACCGCCCTGCGCTTCGTTCGCATCAACGACAGTGTGATGCTGCCAGCGCCACTGCCGAAGAACACCCGTATAGTTGCAGCACCCACGGAGACCGGCGATACGCCCACTGATGTACTGCATGCAGTATTGGAGAAATTGAACATAAATCCCAGCCAGATAGCGCTGGACGACGGTTTCGAGGCTTGGCTGTCTACCGACTCCGGTCCAATTCAGATCCACCTCGCCCGCTTCACGACATTTGAAGCCCCACACGAGGCAATCGCAGCCCACGATGGCGTTTTCAAGCCCATCAGTGAGCTGCGGCGCTTGCCGATGACGGAGTTGACGCTGCTACGTCAGGTCTTCAATCTGATTATGGACGGTTAAATAGGTATAACCATGCAGCCCATCCGCAAACTGCTGTAGAAACTCGTGACGCTCCACATTGTCGAGATGGCTGCAGGCTTCCACTTTCTTCTGATAACGGGCCAGCAGGTCGATAGCGGAAAATTGTACGTATTGCAAGACGGATTCCACCGTATCCCCCGCCAGCGGCTGCTCCAGACGCATGGCGCCCGAGGCATCACAGAGCACATTAACCGAGTCCGTGTCGCCGAACAGATTATGCATATCCCCGAGAATTTCCTGGTACGCACCCACCAGAAAAATACCGAAAAGATAAGGCGTACCTGCCTGTAGCGCATGTACCGGCAGCGCCGGTGTCAGGCCTTCGGCCGTGACGTACGCATCAATCCGGCCGTCGGAGTCGCAAGTAATATCCTCGAGACGGGCCCGCCGGGTCGGCTCTTCATTCAGCCGCTGTATGGGCAATATCGGGAAAATCTGATCAATGGCCCAGACATCGGGCAGCGACTGAAACAGGGAAAAGTTAACGAAATATTTGTCCACCAGCTTTTCGTCGAGCTCGTCAAGGATGTCACGGTGCGCGCGGTTGTGCGGGTCAAGGAAGCCGCGCACCCGCCAGAGTAGTTGGGCATAAACGCCTTCGGCCTCGGCCCGCTCTTCAATGTGAATGATACCGAGGTTGAATTGCTGGTGAATCTCCGCCAGAAGATAAAGAGCCTCCTGATAGATTTCCAGCGCCGCGGCGGCGTTACCCTGATCCAGCCGGGTGAGCAGACGGCCCCATTCACCCTCCATCAGGTCGGCGGAAGGTGTTGACGGCGGATGCTCTCCGGCCGCCATCTCCACATCGGTGACATTAGTCAGCAAAATGGCGTGATGGGCCGTCAGCGCCCGCCCCGATTCGGAGATGATACGCGGCTCCGGCAGACCTTCCTGGCGCGATACATCGGCCAGCGTGGCGACGATGGCATGGGCATAGTCGGAGACATGATAGTTCGTGGAGCAGTATGCGCGGGAGTGCGTCCCTTCATAGTCCACACCGAGCCCGCCGCCCACATCCACCACCTCCAGGGCCGCGCCCAGGCGTCGCAGTTCCGCATACAGGCGGGCACATTCGCGCATGCCGCCTTTGATGAACTGAATATTGGGAATCTGGGAGCCGAGATGGAAGTGCAGTAATTGCAGACTTTCCAGCGCATTTTCTGCCCGCAGGCGGTGGACGAGTTCCAGAATGTCTGCCGTAGACAGGCCGAATTTAGATTTTTCGCCACCGGTATTCTGCCACTTGCCGGAACCTGCGGATGCCAGCCGCGCGCGCACCCCGATCCGGGGTTTAACGCCGAGCTTGCGGGCCTCATTCAGGATCAGAGCCAGTTCCGATGGTTTTTCCACCACCAGGTAGACCTGCATGCCCAACTTCTCACCCGTCAGGGCCAGGCGAATATACTCGTTGTCTTTGTAACCATTGCAGATGATGGTGCCGCCCACCGGCATCAGTCCGATGACCGCCAGCAGCTCCGGTTTGCTACCTGCCTCCAGACCGACGCTACCCGCACCGGCACGCAAAATTTCTTCTACGACGCGCCGCTGCTGGTTGACCTTGATCGGATAAACGGGAGTGTAGCTGCCGCCATAGTCGAGGGCGCGGATGGCATCGCCAAACGCGCCGTGCAAGCGTGCAACACGATCCCCGAGAATCTGCGGAAAACGCAGGAGGCAGGGTAAACCGAGGGAATGTTCACCCAGTACTGCCGCGACATCGGCCAGCCCAATGGCGGCACCCTGAGGGTTGGCGTCGGGACGGACGATAATCTGCCCGTCCGCGCCCACATCGAAATACCCATCGCCCCAATGCGGCAGGTTATACAGATGGCGACTATCCGCGACCGACCATGTCATGCGCTCACTCCCCCGATGCCCTGCGCGCAGTCTACGGGCTCAGCGGGTCAGGAGACAAGGGGATCACAAGGCATCATTGGCAAAATCCGCCAGACGCGAACGCTCCCCACGACGCAGGGTGATGTGTCCGCTGTAGGCCCAGTCCTTGAAGCGAT
Source organism: Acidithiobacillus sp. TH-A35 (assembly GCF_057473505.1). Classification (NCBI taxonomy): domain Bacteria; kingdom Pseudomonadati; phylum Pseudomonadota; class Acidithiobacillia; order Acidithiobacillales; family Acidithiobacillaceae; genus Acidithiobacillus; species Acidithiobacillus sp. TH-A35. The sequence goes on from NZ_JBYCKR010000164.1 coordinate 11,333, forward strand.
CCACCACATAAGTCAGACCTGAGGTGGTTTCCGTCAGATAGGGCGTGTCGATCTGGGCAATATTACCCAGACAGACAATTTTGGTCCCCGGACCGGCACGGGTGATCAGGGTTTTCATTTCCTTGGAAGTCAGATTTTGCGCCTCGTCGATGATGACGAATTTCTCCAGAAAAGTACGTCCGCGCATAAAACTCATGGACTTGACGCGAATCCGCTTACTGATCAGATCCTGTGTCGCACTGCGCCCCCAACTGCCGCTCTCATCACTGCCGCGCGCCAGAATTTCCAGGTTATCCTCCAGCGCCCCCATCCACGGCAGCATTTTTTCTTCCTCCGTGCCGGGCAGGAAGCCTATCTCATCGCCCACCGGTACCGTCGCGCGGGTGATGATCACTTCCGAGTAGCGCTTCTGCTCGAAAATCTGATGCAGCGCCGCCGCCAGCGTCAGCAGCGTCTTACCTGTACCTGCATGACCCAGTAGGGTGACAAAATCGATGTCCGGATCCATGAGTAGATTCAAGGCAAAATTCTGCTCCGGATTACGCGCCAAAATGCCCCACACCGCGTGCCGGTCACTCCGATAATCGGTTATGCGCTCGATAATAGCGTGTTCCGGATGCACTTCACGGACGATCGCGGCAAAATCCTCAGCCGATCCTTCCAGTGTGTTGAGCGCGATAAATTGATTTGGGTGCCAGCGCTGAATGGCGGGGCCGCTGATTTTGTAATAACTCCGTCCGCTCTCTTGCCAAGCGTCCAGATCACGACTATGCAGCTCCCAGAAATCGGCACTCAGCGTCTCTGCACCGGTGTAGAGCAGGTCTACATCGTCCAGAGCACGATCGTTCTGGTAATCCTCCACCCGGATGCCAAGGGTGCGCCCCTTGATGCGTAAATTGATGTCTTTGCTGACCAGAATCACATCCTTTTCGGGATGGCGATTCTGTAAGGCCAGAGTCACGGCGAGGATTTCATTGTCCGCCTTGCCGCCGGCCAGGTCTTCCGGCAGAACCTGCTGATGTGCAGCAGTCTGAAAATAAAGCCGTCCCTGAGCATAAGGCAGCACCAAACCCTGATCCAGATCAGCCGTATCCGTCAGCATCTCGTCCAGATAACGGCTCACCTGACGCACATTGCGTGCCTGCTCACTCAGGCCCTTTTTGTGCTGATCCAGCTCCTCCAGCACGATCATCGGCAGCAGGATGTCGTGTTCCTGAAAGCGGAATAGCGCTGAGGGATCGTGCATCAGCACGTTGGTGTCCAGAATGTAGAGACGCGCCCTCACCTCATTTGAACCTGCCACCTCCTGGCGACTCATGGTAACTGCTTGACGATTTGCAGCATGGCGGCTGCATGTCCGGCGGCCTTCACTTTACGCTCGATGTAGGCGATTTTGCCTTCCCGGTCGATCACGAAAGTGCTGCGTTCAACACCAATACCCACCTTGCCGTAATTGTTCTTTTCTTTGAGCACATCAAAGGCCTTGCAGAGTGCTTCATCGGTGTCGGCCAGAAGCGGGAAAGGAAAGTTAAACTTGCAGGAAAACTTTTCATGGCTGGCGACGGTATCCCGGGAAACACCGAGAATTTCCGCGCCAGCGGCCTGAAATTCCTGATAAAGTGCCGTGAACTCCTGCCCCTCTGTCGTACAACCCGGCGTGTTATCTTTAGGGTAAAAATAGAGCACCACGACCTTCCCGTGCAGGTCATCGAGGCTGATGGACGATGCCTTACCATAGGCTGCGGCATGAAACCGGGGTGCAGGTTGACCGATGGTGATGGTTTCTGAGGACATGCGGAACTCCTGAATGGGCCTGACTGAAAATCTAGCGCGGTAGATGGGGCGCTGTCCAGGGAGGCAACACAAGGCCATTGTTGCACCCTCCCCGCCTTCTGCTCTAGCATGACTTCATGACGCACTTATCACTCCCCCACCCCCTCGCGTCGGAAGTTTCCGACGCCGAGGCAACGCAGCGTCTCCGCGCTATCGGACAGCGCATCACCCGTTTACGGGTAGCGGTCTTCAAGACACTGCTGGAAGCTGAGCAACCACTGAGTCACCCCGAGCTGCGACAACGTCTGGAGGCGTCGGAAAGGGGGGCGATTGACCGCGTCAGCCTCTACCGTAACCTGGAATGGCTGGTACAGATCGGACTGGCCCACCGGATCACGGCAGATGACCGGGTCTGGCGCTTTAGCGCCCGCCGTGAAGAAACGGCCACCCAACACCCGCATTTCCATTGTGTCTCTTGCGGCCAGGTGTTTTGCCTGCCCGAAAGCAGTGTACCGGTGCCCCGTTTGCCCGCCGATTACTCCATGATTGAAATGGAACTGGTGGTCAACGGGGTCTGCGCTCACTGCGGGAAGAAACCGCTCCCCAAAAACTGACGGGTACTCGGTACATATCCGGTGTGAGCTTCCCTGATAATACCCAAAAGTCCCGTCGGGGGCCTGTTATTGAACGGTAAAGCGTTTATGGAACATATGCTGACCGCATGACGCTCGCTGACAACGTTCCCACACACTCAAACTTCGCGCCTATCTGCCCACCACCCCTGCAGGGTGGGAATATCCACGACCACCTGTTCCCCAGCAGTCTGGCCCTGCAATACCTGCGCAGGGGATACCGTTTCTCCCAGATGATCGAGAACCCGCAGCGCTGCGCTAAAGTCCTGTCCTTCGGTATATTCCGTCTGGGTAATAATAGTGGCGAGCCCCGCTCCGCGGGCTGATTGCAGCCCGTTCGCCGAATCTTCAATCGCGAGACAGTCTGCAGCAGACAAACCCAATTGACCCAGCACATGGGTATAAATGTCCGGTGCCGGCTTTTTGTGGGGAACGACATCCCCAGCGCCGATAGTATGAAAGCGCTGCAGCGCCTCCGCACCCAGGGTGCTCTTCAACAGGGACTCGACATTGGCTGGCGTGGTGGTCGTGGCGATGGCCAGAAGCAGGCCATGATCCCGTGCCGCGTTCAGTAAACGCTCCACCCCGGGGCGTAGCGGCAATAGCCCGGCATTCATCATCTCCACGTAATACCCGGTCTTTTGACGGTGGATAGAGGCAATGTCAGCATCGCTCAGTTGCGGCAACTGCGGATGTTCATTCAGGAAAGCCCTGAGGCGTTCTTTGCCGCCGGTAACCTTCAGATAGTGGCCATAGGTCGGCACATCCCAACTAAAAGGAAGGCCGGCTTCGCCAAAAGCCTGATTGAAAGCAACCCGGTGGGCATCCCGTTCGGTATCGGCAAGGGTCCCGTCCACATCAAAGATCAGCGCGCGCAAAGGCATGAATCATTATCTCCTGAATTTATCAAAAAGCGTCATAATCACCTGGTAAACCCTCGACATCCAAAACAGCCTGGGCAGGCCATTGTAACCAGCATACCCTGGATTGCCAAAACGGCTGTTCTCTGTTAAACGTAAGCGGATATACCACAAAGACAGGAAGCCCCTATGGACCAAAACACGTTCCAGCCCGCGAAAACAGTGCCCGGCGCAGCCCAGCAGTTCACCGCCTTCACCCCTTACGAACCCGCGCCCGGCGAAGAGTATATGAGCCCCGCGCAGATCGCCCATTTCCAGAAAATTCTGGAAGATTGGCGCGGTGAACTGATGGCGGAAGTCGACCGTACCGTACAACACATGCAGATGGAAAACGTCAACTATTCCGACCCCAATGATCGGGCTAGTCTGGAAACGGACATGAGTCTGGAACTGCGCGCCCGCGATCGGGAACGCAAGCTGATCCGTAAGATCACCCAGGCCCTTGACCGCATCAAGATCGGCGAATATGGCTACTGCGAAAGTTGTGGCGTGGAGATCGGCCTGCGCCGCCTCGAAGCCCGCCCTACCGCCACTCTCTGCATTGATTGCAAAACGCTGGAAGAAAAACGCGAAAAACAGATGGCGCAGGACTGATGCCATGCGTCTGCTGATCCGTAACGCGCGCATCGCGCTACCCTCCGGTGAACTGTATCACGGGGATCTTTTTGCCGAAGATGGTCGCATTGTCGCCATCGATCGAGATATAGACCGCGCCGCCGATACGGTGATTGACGCCGAAGGTCATATGCTGATGCCCGGCGTTATGGACCCGCAGGTGCATTTCCGCGAACCCGGCAATGAGCAGAAGGAAGATATTGCCAGTGGCTCGCGGGCAGCGGCCAAAGGCGGCGTCACCAGTTTTCTGGAAATGCCCAACACCAATCCGTCCACTACCAGCCCCACTGCTCTAGCAGACAAACTGGCGCGCGGTGCCGAAAAATCCGTGGTTAACTACGGATTTTTTATCGGGGCCACCCCGGACAATCTCGACAATCTGCTGGCAGCCGATGTCGCCTGCGGCATCAAGATCTTTATGGGTGCCAGTACCGGTAATTTGCTGGTGGACAAGGAAGAAGACCTGGATCGTATTTTCGCCCATGGCCGCAAACTGATAGCGGTCCATGCGGAAGACGAGGCACACATTCGTGAGCGGCGCGCCCGGTTTACCGACAGTGGTGATCCTGCCGATCATTCCCGTATCCGCGATGAAGAATCGGCACTTATTGCTACCAAGCGAGCTGTTCGGCTGGCGAAAAAATATCAGCGCCGTCTGCACGTCCTGCATCTCTCCACAGCCATTGAGACTGAGTTCTTACGGCAGGAAAAGACGCCTTATATCAGTTGTGAGGCGATTCCCAACCATCTCTTTCTGACGACCGATGCCTATGCCAGAATGGGTACCCTGGCGCAGATGAATCCCCCTGTCCGCAGCGAGCACGATCGTCAGACCCTCTGGGAGGGTTTGCGCAGCGGTGTAATCGATTGCATCGCTACGGATCACGCCCCGCACCTGCTAGCAGACAAGGCCTTGGGGTATCCGCGCGCACCCTCCGGCATGCCCGGCGTTGAAACCAGCCTGCCCCTGATGCTCACCGCCATGCGCGACGGCCATTGCAGTCTGGCCGAGTTGCAGCGCTGGATGTGCTACAACCCGGCACGCCTCTATGGCGTGGTGAACAAAGGGCGCATTGCCATCGGCTGGGATGCGGATCTGACCCTGGTCGATGTGACCCATGAAAAGCCCGTCCGCAATGAGGAGATGTTCACCAAGGTGGGCTGGAGTCCCTTCAATGGCTGGGTTCTGACCGGTTGGCCTATTACTACCATTGTTGGCGGTCAGGTGGTTTTCGACAAAGGCGAGATTCTCCCCAACGCGCACGGGCAGCCGCTGCACTACGTCGAGCCAACCCCCTTGCCGGCGGTAGACTGAGTACCGGCATTCCAGAGGCAGAGCGCCGTGCTCCCATGGGGGGCGCTCGCCCAGGGGCTAGTGTAGTAACCCAGAATGAGTAGCAGATGCCCCGCTTCGTCCCAGAGTAAGGGCACATCCGCACGCTGATCCGGTGGGACCCCCGCCTCCAGCAGCAATTTCTTCAGCGGACGATGTTGGCCCTGCCCGGTTAGGGTGATCTCCCCCTGGCGGCGACGGCGCCAGTACAAGCTCGTCTCCGCAAAACGTTCAGCCAGCGCGTGATGAAAACTGTCCGGCGATGTATCCCGCAGAGCACACTGCCAGCCAGGGATCGGCAGCGGTTTTTCCGAAGCGGCACACCAAGGGCCTTCTTCCCATTCCTTTTCCGCCGTAGCGCGCGGTTGCGGCCAGGTGCGCAGCAGTCCGCCCTGCAGCCATGCTTCTCCTCCTTCCCACTGAATCCTCGCGCCTCCGCGTCCCTGCGCTATGGTGTCTTGCAGAGCCTCCAGACGCTCCCGGCTCGGCACCGAAATCTGCCGTTTCCGAAGCCATCCGCGCAGGAAAACCCGCTGCGCGGCAGCAGAGAGGGACTGCAAATACGTCAGGGAGAGCCGCTCCACAGAGAGTTCCGGGTAATCTGCCCGATACCGCTGCCAACGCAAAGCAAACCAGTCCTCCGCGATTTCCCGCATATCGGCAAGATTATCCGCCGCGCGGGCGATATTGGCCGCCGCATGAGGCCAGCCCAGATCGCGCAGCTGGGGGAGCAGAACATTGCGCACCCGTACCCGGTCATAGCGCACATCGGCGTTGGCCGGGTCATTCAGAAAGGGTAGGCGCCGCTGTTCCAGATAATCCCGCAACACCCGTTGCGGTACATCCAGCAAGGGTCGGACCAGCAGCCCAGCTCCCAGAGGGCGCTGCGCAGGCATGGCCGCCAGCCCCGCTACGCCAGCACCGCGCAACAGTTGCAAAAGCAGAGTCTCCGCCTGGTCTTCCAAGTGCTGCGCCGTAAACAGCCAGTCGTCCTGCGCCAACTGCGCCGCCATCAGGGCATAGCGGGCACGCCGGGCCTGATCCTCCGGCCCTTCGCCCGGTGTATCTGCGGGCAGGCGCAGCAGGGTGAAAAAAGCCCCCAGCGCCACAGCCTGCTGCTGGCAGAACCGTGCCCATTGAGCGCTGTCCGGATGCCAGCCGTGATCCACATGCAAGGCATGGACGCCGTACCCTAAAGAAAGCAGTGCCACGAGCAGTGCCGTAGAATCACCACCACCACTGTAGGCCACATAGAGTATACGTCCTTCCGGGGGGCGCAAATCCCCCTGCAGACGCGTCTGGAGACGTCGCTCCAGCTCAGGCGGCGCCGACGACCCCATAGTGCATCAGGCGTTCGTAACGGGTGGTCAGCAACTTGCTGGTATCCATCGCCTGCAGTTCCCGCAGGTGATGGGCGAAGCGCTCGCGTGTTAGCGCGAAAACCGCTTCGGGATCGCGATGCGCGCCACCGAGGGGCTCCGGCAGCACTTCGTCGACCAAACCCATGCCTTGCAAACGACGTGCGGTGATACCCAGGGTTTCCGCTGCTTCCGCTGCCATAGCGGCGTTCTTCCAGAGGATCGAGGCGCAGCCTTCCGGCGAAATGACGGAGTATACCCCGTACTCCAGCATCAGCATCCGGTCACCCACACCAATCGCCAGCGCCCCGCCTGAGCCGCCTTCGCCAATGACCGTGCAGATAATGGGTACCGCCAGGTCGGACATCACCGCGAGATTGCGGGCGATGGCCTCACTCTGGCCACGCTCCTCGGCACCGATACCCGGATAGGCTCCGGGCGTATCAATGAAAGTAAATACCGGCAAGGCAAAACGTTCGGCAAGACGGAGCAGACGCAAAGCCTTACGATAACCTTCCGGACGCGGCATCCCAAAGTTGCGCTGGATTTTTTCCTTGGTGTCGCGGCCCTTCTGATGTCCCATCCAGACGACAGGCTGTCCATTGAAGCGGGCCAGGCCGCCAATAATAGCCTGATCATCGGCGAAGGCGCGATCGCCTGCCAGCACCTGTACTTCCGTGAAAAGGGCCTGCACGTAATCCAGGGTGTAAGGCCGCTGTGGATGACGGGCCACCTGTACCGTCTGCCAAGCACCCAGCTTGCTGTAAATACGCTGCAACTCCTTGCGCGCCTTGACTTCCAGACGACTGATGTCATCGGCAATACCCGGCTGATTCAGGGCGTGGAGTTCCTCCACCTTGGCATCCAGCTCCGCCACCGATTGTTCAAAGTCCAGATAACTGATTTTCATGTTCACTCCTTACCACTCCGAATAGGACGGCGCTCAAGCCGGGCGTCGCGCCGCATGCCGGGCACGCTCCAGGGGGATGACATTATTGACGAGAAGGGTCGCCGGCCGATAGTCCCAGTGCCGGCGCGCCGTGGGCGCCAATGCCGTCAACGCGGCGATAGCGGCCGGACTCGCCACAAAGTTGAGGCTCTCCGCCACCCGCAGTTGCGCGACAATATCGTCACCGACGCGCAAACGCAGACGCAAGGCCGTTTGGCCAGGGTATTTACGGAGCACGACAAGCAGATCTTGCGGAGCCACATCTGCAGCGACTTCCAGTTCCAGGGTCAGTTGGGCAGCCAGTTCCTCACGCGCCTGGGCCGTGCCCAGCACACGTAGGGCATTGAGCCGCAGACCACCAGAATAGCTGTCCTCGCCCACTTCACCCAGAACCAGCACCGGTTCCTCACCCTCCCCGACCTTGCCAGCCTGCGCCCAGACTTCGGCAAAGACGACAACCTCCAGCCGCCCGTGACCGTCGTCGAGGGTCAGGAAATAAATACGATCGCCACGCTTGGTCCGGGTGCTGCGCCGCGCTACCACCAACCCGGCCACCAATACCGTGGTCCCATTACGCATGTCTCCAAGAGGCACCGCTCCCAGCGCAGCCAGATCATCCCGCAGACTGTCCATGGGGTGACCACTGAGATAGAAACCCAGGGTTTCCCGCTCCTGACGCAGGGTTTCGGTGATGCTCCACACTTCGGCCGCCAGCAGCGGCGGAGCTACCGGTAACGCTTCCTGTCCACTAAACAACGATTCTTGCAGGCTCGCCTGACTGCTCTGAAACTGCGCCGCTGCTTCAATACAACTATCCACGGAAGCGATCAGGCTGGCCCGCGACACACTCCAGTCATCCATGGCTCCGGCGCGAATCAACGCCTCCAGGGCACGGCGATTGATTTTCTGGCTATCCACCCGGCAGAGCAGGTCAAAAAGACTCAGGAAGGACCCTTCTCTACGGGCGTCGAGAATCGCCTGAATAGCCGCCCGTCCCAAGCCCTTGATGGCACCCAGACCAAAGCGGATATCACTATCCCCCTCCGGTCGGAACTCCAGCACACTGCGCTGAACGCTCGGCGGAGCAATCTGCAGGCCCATACGCGCGCACTCGGCAATCATGGCCACAACTTTGTCGGTGTGGTCCATATCGGCGCTCAGCACGGCTGCCATAAAAAACTGAGGATAGTGGGCCTTCAGATAAGCGGTCTGGTAGGAAACCAGGGCATAGGCTGCCGAGTGCGATTTGTTAAATCCATA
>NZ_JBYCKR010000165.1:0-3990 GCF_057473505.1 Acidithiobacillus sp. TH-A35
TTTTGGCTGTCGGCCACCAACACGGCGGGATCACCGGGGCGGCGGGGCTGAACGTCGGCGGGAATGCGCTGGCCGGTAACGCGCCGGGCGGTATCGATGACCTCCTGCACCGAAAAGCCCTGACCGTTGCCCAAATTAAAGGTATTGCTTTCCCCTTCGGCCAGCAAATGCTCCAAAGCCAGCAGGTGCGCGCCGCACAGGTCCCAGACATGAATATAGTCGCGCACACAGGTGCCGTCTGCCGTTGGGTAATCGTCGCCGTAAATGGCTATCTGTGCCCGCCGACCGCTGGCCGCCTGCAACACGAGGGGGACTAAATGGCTCTCGGGATCGTGGCGCTCACCTAACTCGCCCTGCGGGTCGGACCCGGCAGCGTTGAAGTAACGCAGGCTGACGAAGCGCAGGCCGTAAGCGCGGTCGTAATCCGCCAGCATCTCTTCCACCATGCGCTTGCTGCGCCCATAGGGATTGATGGGGCGCTGGGGATGCTGCTCGTCGATGGGGGTATATTCCGGCTCCCCGAACAATGCCGCCGTGGATGAAAATATGAAGCGGCGCACGTTATGGCGGCGCATGGTTTCCAGTAGATTCTGGGTATTGGCGACATTATTGCGATAGTAGCGGGCGGGTTCGCGCATGGACTCGCCTACCTGACTGAGCGCCGCAAAATGCATCACGGCGGCAATGGGCGTCTCCCCGAAAATCCGTTCCAGCAGCGCGGTATCCGCCAGATCGCCTTCAAGCAGGCGGCCATAGCGGGCGGCTTCCCGAAAGCCCGTAGAAAGATTATCCAGGATGAGCACTTCATGCCCACTCTGGACGAGCATCTTGGCCATGTGCGAGCCGATGTAACCGGCACCGCCGACGACGAGGATAGGGTGCTTCATGCAGGGTTGTCCGATGCTTATGCGGCGTAGCGGAGGATTTCGAAGTATGGCTCATTCAAACGCACTTGCCAAAGCACGGCACGGTTTTCCGCTCAGAAGGGATCTTGGGCGTCAGTCCTCATCATGCCTCGTTTGATCAGGTATGATTCGGCGCAAAAAACCGTGACATCGCGATAGCCCAGGCGATGGCTTCGTGCGTGCCGCATTGCTATTGTCTCTGGCTACAGGCTACAATTCCCGAAATTTTTGCGGGGGTTGAAAACATGCGTTCTGATCTTCTGAAGGTGGTCGTTGCTGTAGCCGGAGCACTGACGCTGGCGGGCTGTGCGCACAACGTGGGGAGCGGGGCGCCCACTACGGCCGGTGCGGTGGCTCCCGCCCACTCTGCGGCTACGGCCGGTTATGCCGGCGAAGGCATCAACGGTCAGAACCTCAATGCCAACGGCCCCATCGGCGGGGGCAGCAGCGGCCTGACTGCCGCTGAACTGGCCGCCTTGCCGCAGCATTTGCGGGTGCATTTCGGCTTTAATAGTGGCTCCATGGATGCACAGGCCCAGCAGATTGCGACCCAGAATGCGCAGTTCATGGTCGCCCACCCGCATATCGAGGTTCGCCTGGAGGGGAACACCGATGATCGCGGTACCCAGGAGTACAATCTGGCCCTCGGCGAGCAGCGCGCAGAGACGGTGAAACAGTTCCTGGAATCCCAGGGTGTCAGCGCGGCGCGGGTCAGCACCGTCAGTTTTGGCAAGGACAATCCCTTGTGTACCACGAACGACTCTGTCTGCTGGGCAAAAAACCGTCGTGTGGACTTCGTTTACAGCGGTGGCTATAACGGCTGAACGCCAAGGAGCGTGTGCTGATGAAACGCTGGCATCTTTTTCCCGTCCTTTCCTTGCTATGCCTGAGTCCCTTCGCACAGGCCGAGTCAACCGGCGAGAAAGTGCTGCAGTTGCAACAGCAGATGGCGGTCATGCAGGGCGAACTGAGCAGCCTGGTGGCGGTTCAGCAGGCGAGCAAGGGCAGTCAAAGCGCGTTGGCTGTCCTGCTCGGGCGCACCCAGCGTCTGGAACAGGAAGTCCGCGATCTGCGCGGCGAACTCGACACCAAAACCCATGCCCTGCAAACCCAGCAGCAAGCTACTGGGGCCCAGGTACAGGCCCTGGCGGCGCAGCTTGCCGTGGCCTTGCCGGGTACGGCGGCAACCGCCAGCACCAGCAGCGCGGTCGGCAGTAGTGCCGACGTCATCAGCCCGGCCGCCGCGGTCGCTACGGCAGCGAGCAATACGTCCGCGCCCTCGGTCCAGGGTTTGGGGCAGGCCGATTATCAGCGGGCTTTCGATCTGTTGCGGCAGGGCAAGTACGGATCCGCCGTCACCGGGCTGCAGGGCTTTATTCAGAAATATCCGCAGAGCAGCCTGGTGCCTGACGCGTACTACTGGCTCGGACAGGCACAGTATGTGTTGGGCCAGAATGACGCTGCCCTGAAGAGTCTCCACACCGTGCAGGCGCGCTTCTCCCAAAGCAGCAAGGCGCCGGAAGCCATGTTGCGCATGGCGGAAATCTATCAGGCCATCGGCCAGCCCGGCAAAGCCCGCGCTGTCCTCGACAAGATCATCAAGCAATATCCGAGCACGCCATCGGCCCAGAAGGCGGATGCGCAGTTACAGGCGTTGCCCGCCGGAAAGTGATGGAGGGGCGACTCCGCATCACGGAAATCTTCCATAGCCTGCAAGGGGAAACCCGCAGTGTCGGGCGTCCCGCGACGTTTGTGCGTCTCACGGGCTGCCCCTTGCGTTGCCATTACTGCGATACGGCCTATGCGTTTCATGGCGGCGAATGGCGGCAAATCCCCGAAATTCTGGAACAGGTGCGCGCGGGGGGAAACCGGCTGGTGGTGGTGACGGGTGGCGAACCGCTGGCGCAAGCCGATGTGCTGCCGCTGATGACGCAGCTTTGCGATGCGGGCTATGAAGTCTTTCTGGAAACCAGCGGTGCCCTTTCGCTGGCGGGAGTGGATGCCCGGGTGGTGAAGGTGCTCGACCTCAAAAGCCCTGATTCCGGGGAGTGCGAACGCAATCTCTGGGAAAACCTGCCCTTACTCAACCCGCAGGACCAGATTAAATTCGTGCTGTGCAGTCGTGCCGATTACGACTGGGCCAAAGACGCGCTCGTGCGGGAAGCCTTGGCGGAACGCTGTGAAATACTCTTTTCTCCCAGCCATGGTGCGCTCGCCTTGCGCGAGCTCGCCGAATGGATACTCGCCGACCATCTGCCGGTACGCTTGCAGATTCAGTTGCATAAACTGATCTGGGGCGACCTGCCCGGACATTGACCATGCCGACGCCTGCCACACCTGCCATTGTGCTGCTCTCCGGCGGACTGGATTCCGCCACTGTGCTGGCGCTCATGCGCCGGGATGGCTTTGCCGTCCACGCCCTCTCTTTTGACTACGGGCAGCGGCATAAGGAAGAACTGCGCTATGCGGCACTGCTAGCGCAGTCCATGGGCGCCGCCAGCCATCGGGTGGTGCCTATCGATCTGGCGGCTTTTGGCGGCTCGGCGCTGACCGATCCGCAACTCAGCGTCCCCGAGACCGGCCTGGCGCCGGGCATCCCCATCACCTATGTGCCCGCGCGCAACACCGTCTTTTTGGCGCTGGCGCTGGCGCTGGCGGAAGTGCTGAACGCCAGGGATATTTTTCTGGGGGTGAACAGCCAGGACTACAGCGGTTATCCCGACTGCCGGCCAGAATTTGTACAGGCTTTTGAGGCGTTAGCGCAGGTGGCTACCCGCCTCGGCGATGCGGCCCGCGGGCCGCGCATCCATGCGCCGCTGCAGTTTCTCAACAAGAGCGAGATTATTCGTCTCGGCACCAGTTTGGGTGTGGACTACGGAATGACCCGCTCCTGCTACCAGCTCGATGCCGAAGGCCGGTCTTGTGGCCGCTGTGACAGTTGCCGCCTGCGCCGGGAAGGATTCCAAAAGGCGGGGATCGCTGATCCCACGCCTTATCAGGGTTCCTGAGCAAAACACCCGCCGCGCCGCCAGTACCGCATTTACCAAGTTTTTGCCACGGCACACTGCAGACCTCTCGACCTTGT
>NZ_JBYCKR010000166.1:0-17562 GCF_057473505.1 Acidithiobacillus sp. TH-A35
ACTGATCATGAGCAGCACCTCCGTGCCTATGGGCAGAAGATTTGGTGTCTCCACCAGCACACCGCCGCCTTTGATGCTGGGCATGAAGTAGCGCTGCACTGCCATAGCGTCCCGCAGCACTACGGACAGCGCTTTTGCCGCACCTCCGGTCTCAGCTTGTAATTCCATGCGCCCTCTCTCCTGACCAAATGCCTACCCAACTCAACAATAACGTTTCCAGCATCATGCCCACATTGCGATTCTGCACGAGAGACTCAGGCAACCGGATCCAACTCTCCAGCGTCTCCCAGAGGGATGTCTCCTGAGCAGATTGCGCCATGACCTCTAACGACTGCAAATAGTCCAAATGCACGATGCTGTCCAGGCGCTGATTACGGAGACGAAGCAAATCCGCCGACAAGCTCAACATCAACTCGCGCAGCAGAAGCAATTCTGTGTCTTTAGCCCAGTTATCGGCCAAACGCAAAGCCGCAACAGGACCTTGCCGAGGGAGGTTCAATAACGTGTCGATCCAGGTTTGGCGCAGCGTCACCCAGCCGGATTCCCAGAGCTGACAGGCACGCAGCGGCCGATTCGCAAACTGTCGGCTTAACAAGAGTGCCTCCGCAGGGGGGATGCCCTGCCCTTCCAGCCAGACCATGCACTGCCCGAGCCGCAGCGCTGGGAAAGGCAACTTTTGCAAACGCGACCGGATGGTGGCCAGAAGCTGCGACGGACGCTCACTGAGCAAAAGAATGTGCGCGCGCGCCGCAGGCTCTTCCAGGGTTTTGAGCAGGGCGTTAGCGGCTGCCGCGGTCATCGCTTCGGCCGGCTCGATGCGCAGCCAGCGACGCGCGCTGACCTGGGGGGTGAAGGCGAGAAAGTCATTGGCATGGCGCACCGACTCAATCGCAATACGCTTTCCCGTTTCTGCCGTAATAACGAGCAGATCCGGATGATTACCTTCTGCCAGCAACCGACAGGAACGGCAGGTTCCACAGGACAGCCCCTGCGCTGATGGCGCGAAACACAAGGCCGCCTGCTGCAAATCATCGCAGTACTGTCCGACCAGCGTCCCCGATTCGCCGACAGCGAGCATCGCCTGGGGTAATCCCGCTTGCAGCAGACTTTGTATCGGCTGCCATTCGGCGGGTGGCGGACGGTGCGCACTCATGAACAATGGGCTGCTAGGCGCAGCGCCAGATGTACCCGCAAAATATCATGCACCACCGGCAGAGCTTGGGTCGCATCCACGCGCAAGATTCTTTGTGGTTCGGCCGCGCAGCGTTCCGCGAAAACCGCCCTCGCCCGGCCAAAGAAGGCTTGATCTTCTTGCTCCAGACGATCCGGTCGACGTGCGCGAATGCGTGTCGCGCCCAATTCCGGCGGCACATCAAACCACAACGTCAGGTCTGGACGACGCGTAATCCCCGCCCAGCGTGCCAATTCCGCAATATGTTCGGGGGTGACACCCCGTCCGCCGCTCTGATAGGCATAGGTGGAATCTTCATAGCGGTCACTGATAACCACTTTCCCGGCAGCCAGCGCGGGAGCAATACGCGTCAGCCAATGATCCCGACGCCCGGCATACAGCAGGAGCAATTCCTCGTCCGCATCCAGGCGCAGGCGGTCGTCCAGAAAAATCGCACGCAAAGCCTCACCGAGAGGTCCTCCGCCCGGTTCCCGGGTAAGTTCCACCGCGTAACCCTGCTGACGACAATATTCCGCCAACACCGGCACCGCTGAACTCTTTCCTGCGCCCTCGATACCCTCTAAGGTGACGAAAAATCCATTCTTCAGTGATGCCGCCCCCGTGTTCACAAACACGCTCCTCCGGCATGCTGGAGATAACGCTGTATCTGCTCAAGATGTTTCGTGTAACTCTCTGAATAATGGTATGCATCGCCTTGCGCGATAAAATAGAGGTCGGCACTGTCCGCAGGATGCAGTACAGCCATCAGACTACTGAGTCCCGGCATCGCAATGGGGGTAGGCGGCAATCCGGTGTGCAAGTAGGTGTTATAGGGGCTCTCCACATGCATCTCCTGAGGCGTCAAAAGTCCAGTATAGCGCTCGCCCAAAGCGTAAATCACGGTGGGATCAGATTGCAAAGGCATCCCCTGCCGCAAGCGATTGAGAAACACGGCGGCAATATGCGCCTGCTCTGCGGGCGGCGCCCCCTCCTTTTGTACGATAGAAGCCAGAATCAGGGCCTGGTAGGGATCACCCAGCGGCAATCCAGGAGCACGTCCGGCCCACAAGGACTGTAATTCCCGTTGCATGCGCACATAGGCGCGCTGCAGCACACTCAGCGCGGTGGTACCCGGAACGTAACGGTAACTATCGGGGAAAAGCCAGCCCTCCGCACTTCCTTGCGCACCGACACCCTGCTCTGCGAGGCGACGTGCCGCTGTCTCACCCTGTGGCAGGTTCTGCTGGCCCAGATAAGGAGCCTTATCGCGTATTTCCTGATAGATATTCTGCAAACGCCAGCCGGGCACAATCAGCAGGTTAAGTGGCGTGGATTGCCCGGCAATTAACCGGTGGAGTACCTGCGCCTGGTTAATACGTCCCTGAAACTCATACAGCCCGGCCTGTATGGGCGGATACCCGGCCAAAGCCCAAGCCAGATGAAATAGTCGTGGATGCGGCAATACCCCGGAATGCGCCAGACTAGCGATACTTTGCGCGTTACTGGCGCCCAAAGGAATGGGGACCGTCACCCCCTTCGCCGGCAAAGTTTCCGGCCAATACATGGCGATACCGTAAAATCCAAAAGGGAATAACGCGATCAATAGAATTAACAGGGCGGCATGGCGCTTGCGGGTCATGATTGCGGCCCCAACCCCATGTCCCTGCACCATGCGAGCAAAGCGGATGCTATCGGTCCATCATGTCCGGGTAACAAGCGTTCCACAAAGTGGTGCACTGGCCAGATGCCAATCAGGCTATTGCTGAAGAATATTTCGTCAGCCTCCTGAAGTGCCACGGCCCGATAGCGACCCAGCATGGTCGGCACGCCACACGTGCGCAGCCACTCCAGAATAGCGCCCCGCTGAATGCCGGCGATGCCCCCATCTGCCAGCTCGGGGGTGTAGACAATACCGGCCTTTACCCAAAACAGATTGGACATGATTCCCTCGCGCAGCACCCCTGAATGGTCCAACATGACTCCCTCCGCATATTCCGGAGTCAGGGCATCGCGGGCTACCACCTGATTCAGGCGATTCAGCGATTTAACGCCGAGATACGGCGCACCGGTTAACAAGGCGACCGGACAGATCGTGGCGGAGATACCAGGTTCCCAATAGTGAGCATCACGCTCCGGCCATTGGGATAACCACAGATAGCGTCGCGCGGGACCGGCACCGGAACTGCCATACCCCCAACCCGCGCCACGACTGAGGAGCAGCTTGACGAAGAGGCGTGGGTAAGCTGGGACGCCATTCAACACATGCTGTAAATCATCATACCAGAGGCTTGGCGGAGGCATCGGGATATTCAGAATGGCCGCGCCACGCCTGAGACGCGCCAGATGGGCATCCCAAAACAGCGGGACGCCCTTTATTACCGCGATGGTTTCAAAAAGTCCATCCCCGTAATGTAATGCGCGGTCTAAGGCAGCGCCGCACTCCCCTGCCACGAAGTGATTTCCATCCACCGTGGCGGCAATCACTCCCACGGAGCGAATCAGTCGCTAAAGCGGCGGAAAACCAGAGAACTGTTGGTACCGCCAAATCCGAAGGAATTGCTTAACGCAACTTCTACAACTGCTTTTCGCGCCTTAAGGGGCACATAATCCAGGTCACAACCCTCATCGGCCTGATCCAGATTGATGGTGGGTGGCAGAATGCCATGATAGAGCGCTAGCGCCGTAAAAATGGCTTCGATCCCCCCTGCGGCACCCAGAAGATGGCCCGTCATGGACTTGGTGGAGCTCATGGCCAATCGCCGTGCATGGTCGCCGAAGACCACATGCACGGCGTCGGTTTCTGAACGGTCTCCAAGCGGGGTCGACGTCCCGTGCGCGTTGATGTACCCCACCATTTCCGGAGTCACTGCAGCGTTACGCAAAGCGGCTTGCATACAGCGGGCGGCACCTTCCCCTGCAGGAGCAGGCTGTGTCATATGGTAAGCATCAGAGCTCATGCCATAGCCGGACAACTCCGCATAGATCCGTGCGCCACGGCACCGGGCAAATTCGTACTCCTCCAGAACGAGCACACCCGCACCTTCACCCAGTACAAAACCGTCCCGGTCTTTATCCCAGGGACGACTGGCCTTCTCAGGATCATCATTACGCGTTGAAAGCGCCCGCGCTGCGCAGAATCCACCCAGCCCCAAGGGACTGATAGCCGCCTCGGCACCACCAGCAATCATGACATCGGCGTCACCATACTCAATGAGTCGGGCCGCATCGCCGATGGAGTGCGTACCTGTAGAACAGGCCGTCGCCATGGCGATGTTCGGTCCCTTGGCACCATACATGATAGAAACATGGCCCGACACCATATTGACGATACAACGCGGAATAAAAAAGGGTGAGATCCGGCGCGGGCCACTCTCGGTGACAATCTGATGCTCGGATTCAATACCGGGCAAGCCGCCAATGCCGCTGCCAATGGATACCCCCACCCGATCCGCAATGTCTGCACTGATCTGCAATCCGGAATCCGCAATCGCTTCCATCGCCGCAACAAGGCCATAATGAATAAATAAATCCATCTTGCGGGCTTCCTTGGCCGGGATGTACTGACCAATATCAAAGCCACGCACCTCTCCCGCAATCTGGGAGCTATATAAGGCAGGATCAATGCGGGTCACCCGACCAATACCGCTACGTCCTTGGCTTATGGAATTCCACGCCGCCGGAACACCCACCCCGACGGGTGACACAATTCCCAGCCCTGTAATCACTACACGTCTCTTCAAACGCCTGTTCTCCTCATCACCCTGCTGGGGAATGCTCAGGCATCCTTGTCTGGCATATGCGCAGACACATAGTCAATGGCCTGTTGCACGGTCGCAATCTTCTCCGCTTCTTCATCGGGGATTTCGCAATCAAATTCTTCTTCCAGCGCCATCACCAGTTCCACAGTATCCAGCGAGTCAGCACCCAGGTCGTCGACAAAAGAGGCTTCGTTGGTCACTTCATCTTCATTGACACCTAACTGCTCTACAACGACCTTCTTTACACGTTCTGCCACATTATCCATTAGGAGAAGCTCCTCTGTTGGTAAAAAAATTATTGTCGGCGAGATTGGACCACAGGGCGTACAGTCCTGTAAAGCCACGAATGCATTACCCCATCCACATGCCCCCATTGACATGCAGAATCTGTCCGGTTACGTAACCCGCATCCGGGCCCGCTAAATAAGCGACTGCAGCGGCCACATCGGCCACCACACCCAGTCTTCCCGCGGGAATCTGTTGCAGGAGCGTGCCGCGGTGCGCTTCATTCAGCCCTTCGGTCATGTCCGTGCTGATGAAGCCAGGGGCCACACAATTGACCGTCACCTGCCGCGCCGCCACTTCCCTCGCCATAGCTCGGGTAAAACCAGCCACCCCTGCCTTGGCGGCCGCATAATTCGTCTGTCCAGCATTGCCCATCACACCGACCACCGAAGTAATGTTAATAATACGGCCGAAACGGGCTTTGAGCATATCGCGCACACACAGCTTGCTCAAGCGGTATACCGCACGCAAATTGGTCGCCATGACCTCATCCCAGTCGTCATCCTTCATCCGCAACAGCAATTGATCACGGGTGATCCCCGCATTGTTCACCAAAATAGTCGGCGCACCATGGGATGCCTGTATCTGCGCGAGCACAGCGGACATGGCCATATCATCGGTCACATCCAGTGCCACCCCCGTACCACAGATGCCCTGCGCCGCCAGATCTGCACTGATCCGTTCCGCACCAGCAGGCGTGGTTGCCGTGGCGACAACCCGTGCGCCCTGCCTGCCGAGGACGCGGGTGATCTCCTGTCCGATGCCACGACTGCCACCGGTGATCAGGGCCAACTGACCCTCTAAAGACCCCGCCATTAGATCGCCTCCAGGGTGGCCTTGAGGCTTTTGCCATCTTCGATATGGAGCATGGTCAAACCAGGCTCAATGCGCTTCCCCAACCCCGACAGCACGCGACCTGGCCCCATTTCCACGAAGGTCATGGCCCCCTGTCGGGCAAGATGGCGAATCGTATCGGTCCAGCGTACCGGCGAATAGAGCTGCTTAGCAAGGGCGGCACGAATGGAATCAGGCGTGTTGTGGCTTTGCACATCGGCGTTATGCACCACCATCGCCTTGGGGCTGCGGAACTGCACAGATTCCAGGGTGGTCTGAAAACGTTCGGCAGCCGGTATCATCAGACTGCAATGACTGGGCACACTGACCGGAAGCACGACAACACGCTTCGCGCCTGCGGCGCGCGCCGACTCTACCAGGCGCTCAATGGCGGCCTGATTGCCTGCGGCCACCACCTGTCCGGGCGCGTTAAAATTGGCCGCTGCGAGCACTTCACCTCGTGCTTCCTGAGCGCAAAGTTGTTTCACCTCATCATCGCCGAGACCAATGATGGCAGCCATGGCACCCACACCTTCCGGCACCGCTTGCTGCATCAGACGACCGCGTTCCGCGACCAGACGTACTGCATCCGGGAAGTCCACCGCATCTGCGACCACCAAGGCCGTGTATTCACCCAGAGAGTGACCGGCGACAAAGTCGGGGAAAATACCACCCTCCTCTTCCCAGACCCGATAAACGGCATATCCAGCAGCCAGCATCACCGGTTGCGTCCAGCGCGTCTGATTCAGTTTTTCGACGGGGCCATCCTGAGTAAGCGACCACAGGTCCTCGCCCAACTGGGCAGAAGCTTCTGCAAAAATCTCTTTGACCAACGGATGACTGGTAGCAAGATCAGTCAGCATATTCAAAGACTGCGAACCCTGACCGGGAAAAACAAAGGCGATAGAGCCGTGCAAGCGAACCTCCTCTCAGTACAAATTGGTATGCAGGGCGTTCAGCCCCAACGCAGGAGCGCTGATCCCCAAGTGAAGCCACCCCCGAACGCCTCCAGCAGGAGACGTTGCCCAGGCTGAAAACAACGACGTCGGGCTGCGTCATCTAGCGCTAAAGGTACCGAAGCAGCGGAAGTATTACCATGATGTTCCACTGTCATCACCACCCGCTCCATAGGCAGGCCTAACTTATCGGCCGTCGCCTGAATAATGCGGATATTGGCCTGGTGTGGCACTAGCCAGTCAATGTCTTCTGGTGTCAGGGTATTTGCTGCAAGCGTCTCCTGCACAATCTCACCCAGGGTACGCACGGCCATGCGAAAGACCGCGTTGCCCTGCATGGTCATCCGTGTCTCGCCGCTAGGCACCTGCAGTAATTCGGCATAGGCACCGTCAGCATGAATGTGCGTGGAGATAATACCGGGTTCGTCGCTGGCACTAAGGACAACGGCTCCAGCGCCGTCGGCGAAGAGAATGCAGGTTCCACGATCTGTCCAGTCAACGACGCGGGACATGCTGTCTACGCCAATGACCAGCGCATGCCGCACCCCGCCGCTACGGATAAAGCGATCGGCCGTCGCCAGCGCATAGATAAAGCCAGTGCAAACTGCCTGAATATCAAAGGCGGGCGCACCATGATTACCCAAGCGGGCTTGCAGCAGGCAGGCGGTACTGGGGAATATCTGATCCGGGGTGGTCGTCGCCACAACAATAAGGTCGAGATCCTCGGCTTGCAGACCGGCATCCGCCAACGCCTGGCGCGCCGCCGCTTCCGCCATGTCTACCGTTTTCTCGTCGGGAGCGGCGATGTGCCGGGAGCGGATGCCGGTGCGCGCAAAGATCCAGGCATCACTGGTATCCACCATCTGCTCCAGGTCATGGTTGCTGAGGATACGTTCCGGCAGATAGCCACCGGTGGCGACAATACGGCTAAAAATGGGTTTCACGCGCTGTTTCGCACCGCCGAGGCGAGATTTTCCTGAATCACTTCGGCAATATGCAAGGTCAGGCGATGTTTGGCCTCGGCAATAGCCACCTCTACGGCACAGGCAAAGGCAAAGCGGTCGGCATTCCCATGGCTCTTGATGACGATCCCATTTAAGCCCAACAGCGTAGCGCCGTTGTATTGACGGGAATCCAGGCGCCGACGCAAGCGTTGCAAAATAGGACGATTGACCAAATACGCAATACGCCCATACCAACCATGGGTGTAGCTGGCACGTAATTCGTGGCTGATCATCGTCGCCAGCCCTTCAGAGGTCTTGAGCGCTACATTACCCACAAAACCATCACAAACCACCACGTCAGCAACACCCCGATAAATATCGGAACCCTCCACGTTGCCGATAAAGTTCAATTTAGCAGCGCGCAGGAGCTGCGAAGCCTCTTTGACCTGCTCATTACCCTTAATGTCTTCAGAGCCAATGTTGAGCAGGCCGACTCGCGGTTTGGCAAGGCCCATGACGCGCTCGGCAAATATAGAGCCCATTACCGCAAACTGCAGGAGGTGTTCCGGATGACAATCGACATTGGCACCCAGATCCAGGGCGAGGAGACGCCCTGTCGTCGTCGGCAGAAATGCAGCAATGGCCGGCCGGTCTATGCCGGGAATGGTGCGAAGAAACACTTTACCGAGTGCCATCAGTGCACCGGTATTACCCGCACTGACCACCGCATCGGCATGCCCTTCCCGCACCAGGCCGATGGCGACGTGCATGGACGAATCTCGTTTGCCGCGCAGGGCCTGTGACGGTGCCTCATCCATCGCCACCACCTGACTGGCGTGATGTACGACGATCTGTACCGAGCCCTGCAGGCGTGCTCGCGCAAGCTCTGCCTGGAGAGCCTCCGTGTCGCCGACCATGTGAAAAATGACATCGGGGTGACCCTTGAGCAGATCACGGATGGCGAGAACCACCGTCGACGGGCCGGAATCACCACTCATGGCATCTACCGCAATATGCGGCATCGCGAAACCTCCGAGACGCTCTGGCGTAATAGCGTGGTCAGGCTTCGACCGCCTTCTTCACGATCTCGCGACCTTTATAGAAACCACATTCCGGGCACACATGGTGGGGCAGCTTGGCTGCACCGCAATGGGCACATACGGAACGGTTCACCGCTACCAGGAAATCGTGAGCGCGTCGCATGTCACGACGTGAACGGGAAGTTTTACTTTGTGGAACGGCCATGACTCAATCTCTCCCAATCTGTATCAAGATGTACTGCACTTCATTTGACAACCACTAACGGCTCAAGCCCCGAAACCGGGCATATGCCTGATTTCCAATCCACGCAGCGAGGAATCATGGGCAGGGCCAGTAGTACTTCATCCTCTAACCAACTTTGCTGAGCGACAACGCCATTTTCAGCGAGGACCACCTCCAGCCCAGGATCCAGCGCGGCAACTGCGCACTCCTGTTCTGCCAATCCGCTGTGCACGGTCACGGAAAGCTGTAAGGGCATAACACCCATGCAGCGTTCGCAACGAATCTCACCAAGCACCTCTATACGGCCATCGGCAGCGATCACCTGCCCCCTGCGGATCAGATCAAGGTCTACACTCACTGCCTGCACGCTGACCAGCGCATCGCCTAAGCGCAACCACGCGCGAGAATCAATAATACCCTCCAGTCTGTCACCGTGGACAGACACCCGGGCAATCGGCAGGCTGGATGCTTTGGCGGAAAACATAAGCGCGGGATATTAGCGATCACGGCGCCGCAAGTAAAGCATTTGCCCGCGACTTTCCAGCGGCATTCCGCATACTGCTGCGCGCAGTGCACTATCCCTTGCAGCCATCACAGATTTATCGCAGCCGCCGCCATCTCCGCACCGAACAAAATACTCGCCCAGGCCATATATAACCAGAGGAGAAAAATAGGAAAGGCGCCCAAAGCACCATAAATAGTTTCGAAGGTTGAAAATTGCAGATAACCGGCCAGCGCAATTTTCGCGGCATCAAACAGGATGGCGGCGGACACCCCGCCAACAAAGACATCCCGCCAGCGCGTGGGTGCCGAAGACAGTATTTTGTAGAGCAGCGCCATCACTACTGTGACCACCAGAAAGGTAAGCACATAACTCAAAAAAGGGGGCAGGATGGGGAAATACGCCAAGTAAGCCAGCAAGGGTTGCAGGGGACCAAGCAGGGGCAGGATGAGCGCGATGCTGAGCGGACCCACCAGAAGCATGGCCACGTAGCGCAGAACCCGACACCACAGACAAGTCGGTGTGACACCCCAGATGGCGTTGAAATGTCGCTCTACCTCACGAAGCAGAAAAATCGCGGTGACGCCCAACCCTGATACGCCCAAAAAACCCAATTGCGCACCGCGTGCTGCGAGGCTGTTTACCTGGCGCAGAATCGCATCCCCCGTCCGGGGGACAAAACTGCGCAAAATCAGATGGTCAACCTGGGCACGATGAAGTGGGCTGAAACCCACCAGATTCCACAGACTGAAGACCAGCACCATCGCCGGTACCAAACCAAAGAGCGTGGTATAAGCGAGCAATCCTGCACGGTCGATACATTCGTCGTTCCAGAAACCATGCCAGGCCCTGAATACCCGGTAAAACATACGCTGCCAACGATTGGCATGCTCTTCGGGAACAGATGCCAGTGCCTTGTCATTCTGGCGAAAGCATTGGCGCGGTGGTGTTTTTTCCGTCATCACGATTTCTCCGCAACCAGACAAAGGCGTATGAAAGGGATGGTCACTTCTCGTTGCTGCTCCCAACTTCGGGCATCCAGCACACCCAACAAGTGGTCCAGTGCACCAAGATCGCGCGGATAATGCCGCAACAGATAGTGAGCGGCGTCCACACCAATCTGCAGGCCGCGGCGCTGCGCCATTTCTTGCAAAATGACACTTCTCTCCGCATCACTGGGGAAACGCAGAGCGTATTGCAAACCCGCACTCACCCGGCTTGCCCAGTCCGGGAGCACCCAGTCAGTGAGCTGCGGTGACCGTCGACTGGCAAGGAGCATCGGTTGCCCGCGGCCCATGCGTTCATTATAGAGATCGAAAAAAAAAGTTTCCTTATCGCGCTGACCCGCCCAGCTTTCAACATTGTCCAGACACAACAGAGGAGCCTCTGCCAGACTGGAGAACGTCTCTGGATCCGTTATTCTATTAAACGGATTAGTGATATCGCCGCAGTCTATATAAGGTACCCATCCAGGAACAGCGGATGCTGCCCCCAGCAGCAAATGACTTTTACCCACTCCACCCGGCCCATAAAGGTAAAGACAGAGGCACTGTTGTTCAGCCACCAGATTCAACACCGCACGCAGCGCCTCCGCATTGGGATGGGGATAATACCCCTCCAACGTTGCTTGTGACTTCACCCCCAAGGGGAGAATAAGCTGCCGCATGCCGGTCATGATTCGCCGGAGACCCCCTCCTGAGCAATCGCCTTACGGCTCCAGACCCAGACATACTGCACCCCGGACGCAACGGCCATCAGGAACGCCAGAACGAAGGCTGGCAGCAGCGAGACACGCCAATGGCATGCTGCCTGTAACAGCACCAGCACAATGACGATAAACTGTAGCGCGGTGTTCCATTTCGACAGCAGCGTCGGGCGGACACTAAATTTTCCGATCAATAGCAGGTAGAGCAGGCCGCCACCGACGATCAGCAGGTCCCGGGAGATAACGGCGACGGTCATCCACAAAGGAATACGCTGCAACCAGGTCAGCGTGATAACCGTCGTCACTACGAGTAGTTTATCCGCTATCGGATCAAGAACGGCCCCCAAACGGGTCTGAAGATGATAATGACGGGCTATCCAACCATCCAGTGCATCGGTAATCGCCGCCGCCAAAAAAATGATCAGGGTCACGGCAAAAAGCCCTTTCGCCAGCGCGTAGAAGATCACTGGCACCAGAAAGAGTCGTAACAACGTCAACAGATTCGGCAGGTTCATCGCAGTGAAGCTAGGCAAGGGGGCGAGGACTGTCAAGAAAAATCGAGGGCACAGTCACCACTCAAACGACAGGGAGGTCGTTTGCAGGTAGCTCTGGCACTGACTACAATCTACCAAGCATTAGTTCAGTTCTAAACTTGAAATCAGGAGAATAGCGAATGTCCGAATATAGCGTGCGCGAAGAATTAAAGCCCGGCAGTCTGGATGGCATTTCCGATGCCCAGATTAATGATCACTGGGGACTTTATGTTGGTTACGTCAATCAAAGCAACGCATTGCGCAAAGAGCTTGCGGAAATGCGTGCCGCAGGCAAAACCGGCTCACTTACCTATGCAGACCGCCGCCGGCGCTTTGGCTTCGAATATAACGGCATGGTTTTACACGAGTACTACTTTGCCCAGTTGAAGCCCGGCAGCAGCATTGATCAGGCACCCGGCTTTAAGGCAGCGGTCACTGAGCAGTTTGGCAGTACCGAGGTGTGGCATGAAGATCTGATGTCTGCCGCCAAGAGCCGTAGCGTAGGTTGGGCTATCGCCTACTACGATGGCACCACCGGTCAGATGAATAATCACTTTGTCCAGCTTCATGAAGACGGTAATGTGGGCGGCTTTGTGCCGCTGGTCATCGTTGATGTCTTCGAGCATGCCTACATGGTGGACTGGAAGGCTCTTGGCCGCGCGGATTACCTAGCCGCCATTCACAAGAACATGAACTGGGGCGTGGTGGAAGCGCGCTTCCAGGCGGCCAAAAGTGGTCAGATTTTCAAGCGGTTCTAATCATCTGTAGGGATTTGACTCGTAAAAGAGCGGTTCGCCGCTCTTTTTTATTGGACGCCGTTCACCGCACGACTCTGCTGGTTGCCCCTTTGACAGGCGCCAGAGGCCCTCATACCATGACCCAAACCCCTTTGAGGAAGTCACCGTGGATACCCCGAAACCTTTGACCTATCGCAGTGCCGGAGTCAACATCGATGCTGGCAATGCGCTGGTGGACCGTATCAAACCCCTTGCCGAAAGTACCCACCGCCCCGGCGTGCTCGGCGGCATTGGCGGTTTCGGCGGACTGTTCGCCCTACCCAGCGGTTATCGCGAGCCGGTACTGGTGTCAGGCACCGATGGGGTAGGCACCAAGCTGTTGCTCGCCTTGGAAGCCAATCAACATGACAGTATCGGCATTGATCTGGTCGCTATGTGTGTCAACGACATTCTCGTCCCCGGCGCAGAGCCCCTCTGGTTCCTCGACTATTATGCCTGCGGGCAGTTGGATAATGCCGTAGCCGAAGCGGTTATCACCGGGGTGGCCGAGGGTTGCCGGCAGGCTGGCTGTGCTTTGCTGGGAGGGGAAACTGCAGAAATGCCCGGCATGTACGCGGCTGGGCATTATGATCTTGCGGGCTTTGCGGTGGGTATCGTCGAGAAGTCTGATATCCTGACGGGTGCGGCCTGCCGGGAGGGAGATGCGGTGATTGGCATTGCCTCGTCCGGGCCGCACAGTAACGGCTACTCTCTGATTCGGGAAATTCTCGTACGCAGCGGCGCCCACTCCCATGTCCAAATCAACGGTGAGCCGCTAGTGGATCTGCTGCTGCAACCGACCCGGATTTATGTGAATGCCATTCAGGCCCTGCGCAAGGCGGTTACGGTACACGCCCTCTCTCACATTACCGGCGGTGGATTGGTAGAAAACTTGCCCCGTTCACTGCCCGCAGCGCTTGCCGCTCGCATTGATCCCCAAACCTGGCAAATGCCGGCCATTTTCCAATGGTTACAGGAGCAGGGACAGGTCTCCGTGGAGGAAATGCGGCGGGTTTTCAACATGGGTATCGGCATGGTCGCAATGGTCCCCTGGGAATCCAGGCAGGCCGCCGTGCAATCTATAACAGAGAACGGTGAGCAGGCCTTCGTTGTCGGGCAGTTGGTGCCACGTCAGGACGGTGAGGGAGTACGTTTTCTTGACTAAAAGGCTGGTGATTCTGGTTTCCGGCCGGGGAAGCAACCTGCAAAGCATCCTTGCCGCTTGCCATAGCGGACAGATACCGGACACGCAAGTCGTTGCAGTCATCAGTAACCGCCCAGCCGCTAGAGCACTGGCACTGGCGATGACGGCAGGCATTCCTGCCCTTACTGTCGATCATCGGGACTATGGGACCAGGGCAAACTTCGATGCCGCACTGCAAAAGCAGATTGACGACTACGCCCCGGATGTCGTGGTGCTGGCTGGGTTCATGCGTCAGCTCACCCCCGCTTTCGTTCAACACTATGAGGGTAGAATGCTGAATGTTCATCCTTCCCTGCTTCCCGCCTTTCCCGGATTGCATACCCATGCCCAGGCGCTGGAGCAGGGTGTGTGCTGGCATGGTGCCAGCGTCCATTTTGTGACGGCGGAGTTGGATGCTGGCCCTATTATCATCCAGGCGGCCGTGGCAGTCCTGCCAGCAGATGATGAACAGTCTCTTGCCGCGCGCGTGCTCGACGCAGAACATCGTATTTATCCGCAGGCGCTGGCGTGGCTGCTGGGTGGCCGGGTGGCTCTCGCCGCCGGGCGCACCCAGTGGCGAGAGCCACCACAGACGGCCACGCGCGAGGCCATTGCCCCTTCTCTGGAGAGTTCCCCATGAGCAAAGATGTTGGCCTGGTGATCATCGGCACCGAGATACTCTCCGGTAAACGGGAAGACCGCCATTTTCTCCGCAGCCGCCAGCAACTGGCGCGACGCGGTTATGGCGTCGCCTGGTGCCTGATCGTGCCCGATACCCGGGATATTCTGCTGACCCAGTTGCGCTCGGCCATGGCGCAATCTGTGCCATTCTTCTCCTTTGGCGGTTTAGGCGCAACGCCCGACGACCTGACCCGCGATTGCGCCGCAGCAGCTGCCGGCGTTACCTTGTCCCGGCACACTGAGGCAGAGGCATTGATTCGCCAACAGTTCGGTGACGAGGCGGAACCGGTGCGGGTACGGATGGCCGATCTGCCCGCCGGGGCAAGACTGATCCCTAACCCGGTCAATAATGTGCCGGGATTTTCCATAGGTAATGGATACTTCTTCCCGGGATTTCCGCAAATGGCGGAGCCCATGAGCGACTGGGTGCTGGAGCAGTATTTTCCTCCCTTGGTGGCTGACATAGAGGCACGGGTTCTTTTACCCAGTGCACGGGAAGGCAACCTGGTCCCTCTTATGGAAAGCTTTTGTGCTGCCCATCCGGACATACGCTTTTCCAGCCTGCCCAGCTTCACGGCGACTGGTCCGCAAATCGAAATGGGTGTGGCAGGGCAAGAGGCGCACGTTCAGGTCGCCATCCGCGACTTGAAGGCCCGCCTGAACCTGATGGGGCTCGAAGTTCAGGATCTGAGCCTCCCCGAATCGTAATCAGGCCAGCGCTTCAGGCGAGTTTGCCCGGCAAGTAACCGCAAGCCGGGAATATCTGCTGTCCTAATGAACTAGACTTTCCCATATGGCCCATATGGAGGTGTGCAATGGCCATCCAACACGTTGACTTGTTGACCATCGGCGCTGGCGGGGGCGCTTATCCCGCCGCTTTTCGACTGGCTAAAGCGGGACGTTCTGTGGTCATGGTGGACCCCAAAGGGGTGATGAGCGGAAACTGCCTTTATGAGGGTTGCGTACCCTCCAAAGCCGTTCGGGAAACTGCCGAAATCTACCAGTCCCAACAGCGCTTTGCCGAGCGTGGCCTGCCGGGCACCGTTCGTATCGATTTCACGAAAATCACCATACACAAAGATGCCGTCCAGGCACGCCGCTATGAACAACACGCAGCCGAATTGGCCGCTGTACCGAATATTAAACTCATTCAGGGAGATGCGCGACTTCTCAGCCCCCACGAAGTGGCTGTCAGCACGACAGACGGCGAACAACGATTCCATTGTGCGCAAATTATTATTGCCAGCGGCTCTGATGTATTCATTCCCCCGATTCCCGGGTCCGAACTCTGCCTTACCAGCCATGATCTGTATAAACCTGACCCCGCCCTCAAAACCCTCCCGGAGCGGATGATTGTCATCGGTGGCGGTTATATCGGTCTGGAAACCGCCACCTTCTTCGCTGCCTTTGGTACCAGGGTCACCCTACTCCAGAAAGGTGAGAAACTCCTCAACGGCATGGATCCGGGTATGGTGGCACTGCTAACGCCGTTGCTGGATCCGGCTATTCGCATCCTCACCGGTGTAGACGTGACGGCAGTGGAAGTAACCCCTGAGGGAGGACGGCGCGTACATTACAACCGCGCGGAAGACGCCGACACGCTGGATGGCGACGTTGTTCTGATGGCCGTGGGCAGACGCCCCATTATTCCCGCAGGTACCACAGAGATTGGTATTGCAGTGACGAGAAAAGGCATAGATGTGGGGCCGAGTTTACAAACGGTCCATCCGCATATTTATGCCTGTGGTGATGTGAATGGCCGTGTGCCTTTATTTCACGCCGCCGTGCGTCAGTCGATGGTGGCGGCACACAATATTCTCGGCGGTAATATTCCCCTGGATTATGCGGATTTCAGCCACGTCCCCACCACCATCTTTACCCTGCCCGCCGCCGCCTACGCAGGTGTTACCCCTGCCCTGGCAGAAGCGCAGGGTATAAAACTCCTGACCGGCCGCTACGATTTCACAGAAGACTCCCGGGCGCAGATTCTCGAACGCATGGAAGGTGGCATTCAACTATTCTTCGCCGCAGACAGTCTGCGTCTGCTGGGCGGTTGGGTGGTAGGGATTGACGCTGGCCATCTTATCGGACAGATCGGCACCGCTGCCACCCATGGCCTTACCGCCTACGATCTGGCCCGTTTTGCGGATCAGCACCCCATGAGCGCCGAGGGCATCGGTAAGGCTGCACGCAGCCTGTTTTAAGTACCCCACCTTATCCGTCGTTAAAAAGGATGCATCATGACCAAGCATGAAGAAGACAAAATTACGGGAAAACAGCATTATAAAGAAGAGTTACATCAGCTCCAGATTGAGCTAGTCAAACTGCAACGCCACATTATCCGCAAGAATGACAAAATCCTGGTCATTCTGGAAGGACGTGATGCCGCCGGTAAGGACGGCAGCATCAAACGCATCATCCAGCACCTCAGTCCCCGCGAAACACGGGTCGTGGCTTTAGGTAAGCCTTCGGATCGCGAAGAAAGTCAGTGGTATTTCCAGCGCTATACTCCTTATTTGCCCGCCGCCGCAGAAATCGTTTTTTTTAACCGGAGCTGGTATAACCGCGCCGGCGTGGAAAAAGTCATGGGTTTTTGCACTGATGCGCAATATGAAGAATTTTTTGCCGAGGTCACGGATTTTGAAGGCATGCTGGTCCGCTCGGGTATCCATTTCATTAAGGTGTATCTGGATATTTCCAAAAGTGAGCAAAAAAAACGGCTGGAAGCGCGCAAAGACGACCCACTCAAACAATGGAAAACCAGCCCCATTGATGAGCAGGCAGTCAAATATTGGAAGGACTACAGTAGCGCGCGCAACGTCATGTTTGCGCGTACCCACACCAGCTTTACACCCTGGACTATTGTCGATGCAGACGACAAAAAAATCGCCCGCATCCAACTCATCAAGGGGCTATTGAGTCGTTTGGATTATGCCAACAAAGATACCAGCCTGATATTATCCGATCAAAC
>NZ_JBYCKR010000167.1:0-2704 GCF_057473505.1 Acidithiobacillus sp. TH-A35
GATAACCCAACTGATACTCCTGCTGCAGCAGGTGCAGCAGATGGGCATCGGCAGCGGCAATCCGTTGTGCGGCATTGCGCTGCGCCTGCGCCGCCGCGCCGCTGATCACCGCGCGGCTCACCGCCGCCGCCAAAAAGACTTCACTCTGATGTAGACTGGCACGGCTCACTGCCGCCTGGGCCTTGGCGGCGTGGACCAGATCGGCCTGCCGACCAAATACATCGGGGTTGTAGTGGACGTCGACGGTGCCTAGCAGCAGGCTGTAGAGATTGCCGGGAATGCGATAGCTCGCCCCGCCGTTCGCGCCGGTCCGTTGTGCCCGCCCGCGACTGATTCCGGCACCGGCACCCACGCTGGGCAGTAGTCCGCCCTGGGCCACCGCAATCAAAGACTGCTCGCGCGCCAGGGCCGCCTGCGCCGCCTGTACATCCGGGTTGGCCTGCATGGCCTGGCGGATATAGTCATTCAACGGCGTCGAACGAAAGAGCGACCACCAGGCCTGTGCCTCCTGCGTGGTCCACCGGACCTGCTGCTGAGCACTGTGCAGATCTATGGGGTGGGCGTTATAGGTCTTGGGCGCCGGCACAGCAGGTGCGCCAAGCTGCGGCCCGACAGCGCAACCCGCCGCAGCGACAAGCCCGAGCAGGATACCCAGCCGGGCCATACCCGGAGCTGAACGCCCCGCTTTCTGCTGCCCCTGGCCGTGCGGATACCTGGCGTTTTTCATGCAAAACCCTCACTCAGTCGATATACGGGAATAAGCGGCGCTATCCGCAAGCACCGAGAGGGCAACTCCCTGCGCAGCCGTCGCAACAGGGAAAAATGGTAGCGGGAATGCCTGTAACAATCTTTGCTGCAGGTCTGTTAAAACGTAACAGACTGTCACTTTGGCGGCGGTCGGGAGGCTTTGTTACATTTGGCCTTGGCCCACCCGAGAACAACGGGTTAGAGTGTACACATGGACACACAGAAACAGATTTTGGTCGTCGACGATGACCTGCGCCTGCGCAGCCTGGTGGAGTCGCACCTGCAGGGTTTTGGCTTTGCGGTGCGTGGCATAAATGACGGTCGGCAGATCGACAGTCTGCTTGCCGAAACACCGGTTGATCTGATCGTTCTCGATCTGGGTCTGCCCCATGAAGACGGCCTGCAAATCTGCCGACGGCTGCGCCAGCATCATGATGTCCCCATCCTCATGCTCACCGCGCGCGGCGATGAAATAGACCGCATCCTGGGCCTGGAGATGGGCGCCGACGACTATCTCGCCAAGCCTTTTCACCCCCGCGAACTGGTGGCCCGCATCCAGGCGATCCTGCGCCGCACCCGCGCTGCCGTCCCCCGCTCCGAAGCGCTAACAGCCCCCTTCCAATGCGGCCCATTCACCGTGGACATGGGCCGGCAAGAAATTCAACTTGGCGGACAGAGCTTGTCTCTCACCAGCGCCGAGTTCCAGACCCTGGCGACGCTCATTCAGCATGAAGGCCAGCCGCTGACCCGCGAAAAGCTGATGTGGCTGACCCGCGGCCGCCAGCTCGAAAACGACGATCGCAGCATGGATATGCAGATTTCCCGCCTGCGCCGCCTGCTCGACAACATCCCCGGCCGACCTCGGCATATCCGCACGGTCTGGGGTCATGGCTACCTGTTTGTCGCGGAACCCTGAGCATGCGCAGCTTCTGGCCGCGTAGCACCCTGTGGCGGACCGTACTCCTGCTAGCGGTTCTGCTGCTGGGGACCCAGGGCGCCGTCTATGTCCTGTTTCATCAATACGTGCTGAATCCTGCCGCCGAACGCTTCGCGGAATTTCTCTGGCAGACTGACCACGCCCTGATTGCGGCCGGCGCCGATCACACACCCATCGGCACCCTACAGTGGCGGTCGCCCCATGATCTGCCGGGCGCACCTACCAACAACTATTTTTTGCGCCAAAGCGCCCATTATCTGGCCCGGATTGCCCCCGGCGCGGCGCTGCGGGCCGGCCCCGTCGATGCCCATGCCACCTGGATGTGGATTCGCGGCGACCACCGCCAGCCCTGGCTGGGTATGCGCGTCTCTCCCATGAATTTCGGCGGGCAAAGCTTCATGTTTATGCGCCTCGGTGTCATCGCCCTCTGTACCCTGCTCGGCGCCTGGATCATCGTCCGCCAGATCAACCGTCCCCTGGCCCGACTGGCAGCGGAGGCACCGCGCATCGGCCGGGGCGATATGCCGGAATCTCTCGAACCCATTGGCGGCCCCCTGGAGGTGCGTCATCTGGAGCAGGCCATCACCAGCATGGCCAAGGATCTGCATCGCCTGCACGAAGAACGCACCCTGCTACTCACCGGTATTTCCCATGAACTGCGCACCCCTCTGTCGCGCCTGCTGCTGACCCTGCACCTTCAGGACCACGATCTGCTGGCCGAAAAAGCGGCCATGCTGGTGGACGTTAGCGAAATGGATGAGACCATCGATAAGTTTCTGACCCTGGTGCGCAGCGGAGACCAGGAAAGGGTCATCCAGGTGGAGGTGCGCGACTGGGTGGCCGAAATGGCCGAGACGGCCCGGGAACGCTACGGCCTGGAGGTACAGATAGAGCATCCTGCCGGACCTGCCACCTTACCGCCTCTGCGCTGCCGCCCTTTGGCGCTGGAAAGAGTGTTCCGCAATCTTTTTGACAACGCCCGGCGTTATGGTGGTGGACGCCTGGATATGCAGATCATCC
>NZ_JBYCKR010000168.1:0-3098 GCF_057473505.1 Acidithiobacillus sp. TH-A35
TGGTATCTGGGACTGGGTCTGCGCCTGGGCCACCCCTTCGCCGGTCGCCCGAATGACAGCCTGTCCATCGGTATGGCGCGCGCCTGGCTGCGCCCAGGTCCCGTGGCAGAGAGCCTTGGCGTGGAAACCACCGCCATCGGCAATGCCGAGACGGCTTACGAACTCACCTACGTCGCGAAGCTCACTGAGCACCTCAGCCTGCAGCCAGACCTGCAATATATACAGCATCCCAACGGCTATTTTCCTGATGCGACGGTCGGTATGTTGCGTTTGCACGTCGAATTTTTCTGAATGCGGAGGCCGATTCAGTGAATCCATCCCTGTTCGTAGGAGACCTTAAACTGGGCGACAGTGCCAGAGTACGCGATGTCACCGGGGGCAGAGATATGCAGCAACGCATGCGCATGCTCGGCATCCGCCGGGGCACCGATACCCGCGTGGTCCATGGTCCGGGCAAGCGCGGTGCGGTATTGCAGGTGGGTGGAGCACGCATTGCGCTGGGCTGGGGCGTCATCCAGCGTATTGAGGGGGCTGGATGATCTTCTCCCTGCTTTATGGCACCGGCCTGGCCTGGGGCGCCAGCACGGTGATTTACCAGACGGGCGCCTTCGCCGAACATCCGGGATCTTCTACGGCTTGGATCGCTGGCGTGCTGGCAGCTTTTGCCTTGCTGGTCATCGGGCTGCGGCTTTATGGACAACGCAGCGACGCCCTATCAAAGCCATCTCTGAACCGGAGGGCGTTGGTATGAAACCGTTGTTCGCAATTCGGGATGTACTACAGAAACAAGACATGGCCAGCGCCAGCCAGATGGCTGCGGAATTAAAGCTCTTTGTTGGACTGGTCGAGGATATGCTGGCGTATTGGCAGCGGCGCGGCGCGGTAGAGCAAGTATCCGTGGGTACACGGAAAAGTTGTGGCAGCAGTTGCAGTTCGGGCGGCTGCGGCAGTTGCAGCAATGCCTCTTGTGTCTCTCGTTCATGTCTACCGCTGGTGCGGCGGTGGGGAGAAGGCAGTGACGACAGCTCAGCCCGCCGTTCCACGGACTTGGCGTCAACCGTGAACTGGTGGGCGATCACTTAACCTATTGTCTCAATGATGGGGTCCTCTATACTTATCCCACAGGCCGGAAGCGATGTTTGATTGGCCATGACGAACGAG
Source organism: Acidithiobacillus sp. TH-A35 (assembly GCF_057473505.1). NCBI lineage: Bacteria > Pseudomonadati > Pseudomonadota > Acidithiobacillia > Acidithiobacillales > Acidithiobacillaceae > Acidithiobacillus > Acidithiobacillus sp. TH-A35. Next base: position 1,162 of record NZ_JBYCKR010000168.1, read on the forward strand.
GTTGCAGATGCGGGTAAAAGTAGCAGCCATTCAGATGGCCGTAGGGGGGGACGAGGCTGACAATATCGCCAAGGCGCTGCGACAAGTAACCTCAGCGGCGGATGCCGGGGCCAGGATCATTCTCCTCCAGGAACTCTTCAGCACGCCATACTTCTGCAAAGATCAGAACCCCAACTTCCTGACCCTGGCGCAGCCCCGCGAGAGCCACCCCGCCCTGCTCGCCATGCAAAAGCTGGCGCGGGAGCGCGAGGTCGTGCTCCCGGTCAGCTTTTTTGAGCGCGCCAATAACGCCTTCTTCAACAGTCTTGTGGTTTTTGACGCCGACGGCAGCGATCTGGGGCTCTATCGCAAGGCCCATATCCCGGACGGTCCCGGCTATCAGGAAAAGTTTTATTTCAGCCCCGGCGACACCGGGTTCCGCGTGTTTGACAGCCGCTACGGACGCCTCGGTGTCGCCATCTGCTGGGACCAATGGTTCCCGGAAGCAGCGCGAGTGATGGCCTTGCAGGGTGCCGAAATACTGTTCTACCCCACCGCCATCGGCTCCGAGCCCCAGGCCCCCGAAATCAACAGTCGCGGGCACTGGACCAGGGTCATGCAAGGCCATGCCGCCGCCAATCTCGTCCCCGTCGTGGCTGCCAACCGGGTGGGACGGGAAATCGGCCGGGAGAGCGAAATCACCTTCTATGGCGGCTCCTTCATCAGCGACGCCACCGGCGCACTCATTGTCCACGCCGACCAGGAAGAGACCATCCTCTATGCCGATCTCGACCTGCAAGCCCTCGCTGCACAGCGGCTGGAGTGGGGACTCTTCCGTGATCGCCGCCCTGAACTGTACACGCCCATCCTAACTTTGGACGGGAATCCGCGTCGTGGATGATTCCCCCCCCCCCGCGCCACCCGTCATCGCGCTGAGCGCCTATGAGCGCAACGGAGAGGCCTTTTCCCTCGCCCCTCAGTATGCCGCCGCCGTCTGTCAGGCGGGCGGGTTACCCATCCTTTTTCCACCCCAGTGCCCCGAAGCCCGACTTATTCTATCGCGCTGTGACGCGCTGGTGCTCACCGGCGGCGGCGACATCTCTCCCGATTTTTACGGTGCGTCGCGTGACGACAGCATTCATGCCGTACATCCGGACCGCGACGCCTCTGAGATCGCGCTGGCGCGAGAAGCCATCGCCCGGCGTATTCCGGTGCTCGGCATCTGCCGCGGCCTGCAGATCATTAATGTCGCCTTGGGCGGCGACCTGCTCCAGGACCTGCCCAAAAGCATCGGTACCCGCATTTGCCATCGCAACGCTGAGCATAATCCCGTCATGCATGAGGTCATCGTCTTGGCGGACACGTTGCTAGGGCGAATCGCCGGGCGGGATACCCTGGAGATATCCTCCTGGCACCACCAGGCCATCGCGAATATGGCCCCCGCACTACGCCATCAACGCCATCGCCGAGGATGGCGTCATTGAAGCCGTGGATATGCCCGACAACCCAGATGTCTTTGCCGTCCAGTGGCACCCGGAGCATACAGCCGCCGGTGACCCGCATCAGCAGGCTCTGTTTGATTGGCTGGTACAGCGCGCTGCCCGGCGCATAGCGCGCGCAACGGGGCACAGCGCGACAAAGACTTAGCGGGAAGGATGTTCGGAAGGCTGCAACCGCTGTTGCAGCCAGGCCAGCGCAGCGGGAATCAGCGAAATCACGATGATGGCGACAATCACCATATTCAGATGGCTTTTGACCCAGGGAAAGCGCCCGAGGAAATAGCCCGCGCCGAGCAAGCCCCCCACCCACAGGAAAGCGCCCGTCAGATTGAAGCAAAAGAAGCGACGGTACGGCATGGCGGCAATACCTGCCACAAAGGGCGCGAAGGTACGAATAACCGGCAGAAAACGGGCGATAATCACCGTCTTACCGCCATGTCGCGCATAGAAGCGCTGGGT